>JAEUQS010000334.1 GCA_016789625.1 Acidobacteriota bacterium
TCCTGGCGCCTCCTCCTCCACGAGGTGTCGGCGGTCGAGCTCCTCGAGGTACAGCTCGTGAACGCCATCGCGCCGTACCTCCTCAACGCGCGCCTCAAGCCCCTGATGCTGAAGACGCCGGAGCGGGACAAGCACATCGTGAACGTCTCGGCGGTGGAGGGGCAGTTCTACCGGTCCTTCAAGACGACCCGGCATCCGCACACGAACATGGCGAAGGCCGCGCTCAACATGATGACGCGCACCGCCGCGACCGACTACTTCGGCGACGGCATCCACATGAACAGCGTCGACACGGGCTGGGTGACCGACGAGGATCCTGTCGAGATCGCCGCGCGGAAGACGGCCGAGCACCGGTTCCATCCGCCGCTCGACATCGTGGACGGCGCGGCCCGCATCGTGGATCCCATCATCGACGGGATCAACACGGGGCAGCACGTGTGGGGCAAGTTCCTCAAGGACTACGCGCCGACCGACTGGTAGCTATCGCCTGGAGCGGGCGTCCTGCATGAGCCGGAGCCCGGCCCGAGCCGTCGCGAGGGCGACCTCGGCCCGGGCCTCGGTGGCGCGGGCTCCGGCCGCGCCCGCGAACGTTTGCGCGTCGGCGCTCGAGCCGCAGGACGCGAGCGCGATCGCGAGCGCCATGATGGCCGACTCGGTCAGCTCGTTGACGCCCGCTTCCTGAAGAGCCTTCAGCACGAGGAACGCCTCGTCCCGCACGCGCTGCGCCGCGTGGGAGTAGCCCCGCTCGGCGAGGGCCCGGCTCGCGACCGAGAGCGCTTCGATCGCCGCGCTCGCCGTGAAGCGGTTCGGACCTCGCGGGATGCGCGCGAGCTCGGCCTGTGCCGCCGAGACGTCTCCGCCCTTCGCCATCGCCGCGGCCATGAGGCCGCGGGCCCGGAGCAGGGACGCCGCAGCCGCTTCCTCACCCGAGTCGGCGAGCCGGGCCAGCTCCGCGCGGGCGGCCTCGAGCTGGAGGGCCTCGGCCCGGGCTCCCACGAAGTCGGCACAGACGCCGAAGAAGTCCTCGCGGTCGAGCTCGGCCGTGTCGAGGATCATCCGCGCCTTGCGGAAGGTGGGTTCGGCATCGAAGCCCGAGAGCGCCTCCTTGGCGGCCACACGGGCGAGCGTCGCCGCGAAGGCCCCGGGCGAAGAGGCCGAGAGCACCTTGCGCGCGGCGGTGAAGAGCGCCGTCGCGGCCGAGTCGTCTCCGGCCGCGTGAAGAAGGAGCGCCATCTCCGCACGAATCTCGGCGCTCTCGCAGTCGTACGACGAGGCGAGGAGCTGGTCGGCCCGCTTCAACGCCAGGCGGTCGAGATCCCTGGAGGCGACGCCGGGCCGCGCGAGGGCCAGGAGCGCGCGCGCCCTGTCGACGACGGCTTCCGGAGGCAGGCGCTCGAAGGCCCCGCGGGCCTCGCCGAGGCTCAGCTCGGGGGCCTGGCCGGCCTGCCGCTTGATGGCCGCGAGCGCCGCGAAGCTCGTGGCCCGCAGGGCGGGCGCGTCGAGCGTGTCCATGACGAGCATGCCCTCGGCGTCCTCGAAGAAGCGCTGCGCCTGCTCGAGCACGGCCTGAGCCTCCGCGGTGGCCGGGGCCGCGGCCGCGTTCGCCAGGCCGCCCTGCACCTCGTAGAAGATGCCGCTGTTCGACTCGCGCTGCTCCCGCGCCGCGTCCACGGGAGCCGCCGCGCGCTTCTCGACCTTCGCAAGGGCCTTCTCGTAGAGCCCGTCGAGGAGCCCGAGTCCCGCGTATTCCTTGTCCTTCTTGGCCATCGCTGCGTCTCGGGGCAGAGTTTGGCACGCGGGGAAGGAAATTTCTCCGGTGATGCCTCAGCCCTTGTTGAAGACCGATTGAGCGATGTTCTTCACGTTGACGCCCGTGTTCGGGGCGCCGATCGGGGCCGTCGACGAGACCACGAGCGCACGGTCCTTCCAGGTCTCGCTGAGGCAGTCGTTCGCGACGACGTCCTTCCACACGCAGGCGTGGATCGGAGTCGTGGGGCTCACGAGGTCGGGCTTGTTGGGCTTCTCCGAGCCGGTTGCGAAGCCGCAGCGGGACCCCAGGGGCCGCGTGACGTCCACGTTGAAGCCGGCCTCGAGCACGTAGTTGAACTGCGTGAGGACGGCGGCGAACGATTGCGTGAGCGGGCCCGTGATGTCGCGGACGACGAGCCAGGTCTTGAACTTCAGCCGGTACCTCACGTTGATGAGAGGGTTGGCCGTCCCCGGGGCCTTGTACCAGTCGAAGGGGTCCTCGGGGGAGTCGTAGATCTTCGCCTCGGCGCGAACCGTGCCCACGGCGCCGTCCACCTCGGGCGAGTACGCGACGTCGGCCTCGTAGAAGGGGAGCATGCCGGGGTCGCTGTCCAGAACCGGCAGCGGCGCGCAGCTCACGGTCAGGATGTGGCTCTTGTACGTGGCCACGACCTCGTTGTCGAAGAGCACCTGCACGAAGCCGACCTTGAACTTCTTGCCCGGCTCGTTCGTGATCTCCACGAGCGCGGCGCTGTCCCACTCGGCCAGCTGGAGGGCGAGACCGCCTGCCTGCTCGAGGGGTTTGAGCAGCTTGTAAGAGGGCGAGAACGCTTTGCCGAGGCGGAAGGGCATCTGGGGCCTCTCTCGAGCTGGGGCGGCGCTGCGCCGCCGGTTTTGGAACCGTCGGGATGACTCCCCCGCACAATGGTGCATCGCGGGGCGAGCGTCAATCGGGACCTATCATCGGACGGTGACGAGGGACACGGAGAGGGCAACCGGCGAATGCTGCGGACCAATCTCCTGAGCGATCGTCTCGCCGGTCTCGAGACCTCTCCCGAGGAGGAGCGCCGGGCGCTCGAGGCCCTGCGCGCCGGCACGCCGGTCTCGGATCTCCAGTTCGACGCCCTGTATCCGGCGCACCTCCGCAAGCTCTCCTTCGTGCACTGGACGCCGCTACGCGTGGCCCGGCGGGCCGCCGAGCTCCTCGTCGACCGCCCGGGGACGAGCGTGCTCGACGTGGGCTCGGGAGCCGGGAAGCTCTGCATCGTGGGCGCCCTCACGACGTCCGGGCGCTTCGTGGGAATCGAGTGCCGGCGGGCGCTCGTGGAGACCGGCGTGGACGTCGTCGCTCGGCACGGGATTCCCCGCGTCGAGCTCGTCCACGGGGACATGAGCACGGTGGACTTCGGCGCGTTCGACGCCATCTACTTCTACAACCCGTTCTACGAGCGCCTGATGGCGCATTCGAGGAGCGACGAGGGATCGGCGGAGACCCTGCGGCGCCACGAGCGCGAGGTGAGCCACGTGGAACGGCAGCTCGCCCGCGCCCGCGCCGGCATGCGCGTCGTGACGTTTCACGGCTTCGGAGGCGTGTGGCCACCCGGATATCAGCGGGTGGCCCACGAACGCTACGGAACCGGTCTCCTCGAGCTCTGGAGGAAAGAAGAGGCCTAGAAAACCACCCTGAGGCCGAGCTGGGCCTGCCGCGGCTCGCCGAGGCCGCTCTGCACCGTGCCGTCGAAGTTGAAGATGAGGCCGGTGACCTCGGGCTTGCGGAGGTTCTTCGCGTTGAACACGTTGAAGACCTCGAAGATCGGCTCGATCTGGACCGAGGAGCCGATGGCGAACGTACGCGAGAGCCGGATGTCGAAGGACGAATAGACGTTGTCCTTCCGCCCCAGATTGCGCGTCGTCACGCTGCCGTCGGGGTTGATGCGGTCCTGCGGGGTCTGCGCGTCGGCTCCCGTGCGCGTGATGGACTTGGGCTGGGCCGAGCGGTACTGGTAACGCAGGTTCACGTCCACGGCGCCGGGGGCCTGCCAGGACATCGTGCCGTTCAGGCGGTGGCGCTGGTCGCGGTCGGAGTAGCCGTACTCGGCGTCGAGGTTCGTGACCTTGGCGTAGCGGAACGAGAACGGATCCCGCTCGTTGTCGTCGTCGGATTTGTCCCAGGACAGGGTGTAGTTGAGCTGGAAGCCGAAGTTGTCACTGTAGCGGCGCGAGAGTCCCAGCGTGACGCCGTTGTAGTTGCTCTTCGCGCTGGACTCCACGACGGTGAGCGTGCCGATGCCGTTCGCCGTGCCGTTGAGACCCGACGACCAGGGTGAGCCGAGGAGCGCGTCGTTGCGGTTCACGAAGCGCGTGAGGTGTGTCGTCTTCGCGTAGTTGTACTTCAAGAGCACGCTGTACGCCGTGCCGATCTCGCGCTCGAACGCGAGAGCCGAGGAGAACGTGCGCGGGGTCTGGAAATCCCTGTCGGTCACGAAGACGTCGGGCCGGAAGGGCGCGCCGATCTGCGATTGCGGAATCAGGTTCGGGTAGGCGGGCACGGGTCCGAGGATCCCGGTCAGCGAGCTGTCGCGGTAGATGGACTGCCCGAGGCTGCCGTTCGTGGACCGCGTGGACGCGAGGACGAGACCCGGGATGCGCGCGTGGTAGAGACCCGCGTTGAGGCGCACGACCGTCTTGCCGTCCTTCGTGGGATCCCACGTGATGCCGAGGCGGGGCTGCCACATCGACTTGTCCGAGGGGATGGTGCCGTCGGACGGGAAGGCCTGCCCCTGCGAGGTCCTGCCGATGAAGCCCGCGTAGAACACCTGGTCGGGCGGCGTGATGGGCTCCGGCTGGATGAGCGCCTCCCAGCGCAGTCCCATGGAGATCGTGAGGTACGCGGTGGGCTGCCATTTGTCCTGCACGTAGACCGCGTACTCGTTCTGCTGGATCGTCTGCGTCCCGGCCTGCTCGGCCGTGAGGCCGCCGACTCCGGCCTGCTGCAGATAGAGAAGGACGGGTCCGGTGATCGTCGTGCCCGCGGGGCACGTGCCGTTCTGCGAGGACGTTCCGTTCGAGCACTCGACGTAGTTGGGATTGCGTGTGTAGTTGAGGAAGCCGTCCGTCGAGCTGAAGATGAAGCGGCCGTTCGCGAAGCCGCGGAAGACCTGCGAGGCCTCCGTGCGGTTGTACTCGAGGCCGCCCTTGATCTCGTGCGCGCCCATGAGGAGCGTGAGGTTCTCGTTCAGCTGGAGACGCGTGTCGTGGTAGTCGACGGGAATGAAGAACGGCATCCCGAAGCGGTAGCTCCGGCCGAAGTCGAAGGCCGTGTCGGGGAGGGGGCGGTTCTGTCCGGTGATGTTCCCGGAGTTGTACGGCCGGGGGCGATCCTCCCGCGCGACCTGGAAGCGGAACTCGTTGGAGGCCGAGCCGCCGAGAGCCGAGATGAGCGTGCCCGAGAGCGCCTTGGAGGAGTTGTCCTCCGAGGCGTTCGCGCTCCGGCCCCAGGACTCGACGTCGAACGTGCCGTTGTTCTGCTCGCTCTTGGTGTAGTTGCCGCGGAGCGTGAGCGTGGAGCCGGCCGAGAGGAAGGCATCGAACTTGAGGAGCCCCACGAGCGCGTCGTTGGACCTCTCGATGGGTCCGTTCTCGTTGGGGTAGCCGAGCGACGCGAAGTAGTCCACGACGCGCTGCTCGATGCGGTTCGGGTCGGTCTGCTTCGTCGAGCGGCCCCGCTGCGCGTCGACCGTGCCGAAGAAGAAGACCTTGTCCTGCGCCACCGGGCCGCCGAGCGTGAAGCCGCCCTGGACCTGGCTCTTGTCGAACTTCTTCGAGGAGGAGCCGTCGGGGTTCTTGGCGGCCGAGCCGATCGCGTCGTCCTGGAAATACGCGTGGAGGGTGCCCTTCACGTCGTTGGTGCCGGCCTTCGTCACGACGTTGACGAAGCCCGAGGAGGAGCGGCCGAACTCGGCGGTCGCGCCGTCGGTGACGACCACGACCTCCTGCACGGCGTCGAGGTTGAACGTGAACGCCGGACGCTGGCCGCCGCGTTGCTCACCGAAGAACGGGTTGTTGAAGTCGGCGCCGTCCACGGAGATGTTGTTCTGGATGCCCTTCTGGCCGTTGATGGAGATCTCGTCGCCGTCGGGTCCCTGCACGACCGCGACGCTCGGCGTGAGCTTGGAGAAGTCCAGGAAGTTGCGGCCGTTGATGGGGATCGCCTTGAGCTGCCGTTCCTCGATCCGCGTCGAGCCCTCGGCGCGGGTCGTCTCGACCACGGGGTTGGCCGCGGTGACGAGGAGCTCGCTGGAAACCGAGGCGAGCTTGAGCGTGAGCGAGAGGTTGACCGTCTGGCCGATCGACACCGTCACGCCTTCCCGCACGAGCTTGCCGAAGCCCGCGAGCGTGGCGGTGACCCGATAGGGACCGAGCGGGAGCGAGATGCCGCGGAAGCGGCCCTGGGCGTTCGAGGTCGTCACGATCTCGTAGTTCGTGGCGACGTTCCGGAGGGCGACCGTGGCCCCGGGCAGGGGCTGGCCGCTCTCGTCGAGGACGTTCCCCTCGAGGACGCCCGTGACGGCCTGGGACTGCGCCAGGAGCGGCAGGGGCGCGAGGACGGAGAGAACGGGAACGAGGGCGAGGACGCGAGTGAGTGAGCGCAACGAAACCTCCTTCGAAAACGGATGAAGACGAAAGCGATACCGGTTTCTGCGGGTCGCGAAATGGATGGGGCGGCAGGATCCTATCTCGGCCGTGTGAAGCCCGGCCGTCCTCATGTGAAGTCGGGCCCGCATTAAGATCCGCGCGTGCCCCGGGTCGTCTTCACGAGCAACCTCGCGCGGCATCTCGCATGCCCTCCCGCGGAGGTTTCCGGCGCGACCGTGAGGGTCGCGCTCGAGGCCGTGTTCGCGGCGAATCCGCGCCTCGAGAGGTACGTGCTCGACGACCAGGGCGGCCTGCGCACCCACGTCAACGTGTTCGTGGACGGCGAGCTCGTCCGCGATGCCGAGGGCCTGAGCGACCCGGTGTCTCCCGGTGGGGAGATCTACGTGCTGCAGGCGCTCGCGGGAGGATGAGATGGCCGAGCTGAGCGTCTTGGTGGCCACGAGGAAGGGTCTCTTCGTCGCGGAGCGCTCCCGCCCCGGCGAATGGAGCCTTGCTCCACGGGGCTTCCTGGGGGAGCCCGTCTCGATGGTGCTCGAGGATCCCCGCGACGGGGCCGTTTACGCGGCGCTCAACCTCGGTCACTTCGGCGTGAAGCTCCACCGTTCCGCGGATTCCGCGGCCACGTGGACCGAGATCGCGGCCCCCGCGTATCCGAAGCGCACCGACGAGGAGAAGAAGGCCGACGAGGCGTTTCCCAAGCCGGCCCCCTGGTCGGTGCAGCAGATCTGGAGCCTCGCGACCGGCGGCGCCGACGAGCCCGGGGTGCTGTGGGCGGGCACGATCCCGGGCGGCCTCTTCCGCTCTGCCGATCGGGGGGACTCGTGGAGCCTCGTGCGCTCTCTGTGGGACCGCGAGGAGCGCCGCAAGTGGTTCGGGGGCGGCTACGACCACGCGGGCATCCACTCGATCCTGGTGGATCCGAGGGATTCGCGCCACGTCACCATAGGGATCTCCTGCGGCGGCGTGTGGGAAACCCGGGACGGCGGCGAGACGTGGAGCCTCTGTGCGACCGGGATGTTCGCGGCGTACATGCCCGACTCCGAGCGCGGCGACCCGAACATCCAGGATCCGCATCTCATCGCGCGCTGCGCCGAGGCGCCCGACGTGCTGTGGGCGCAGCACCACAACGGCGTCTTTCGCACCGTGGACGGGGCCGCGTCCTGGTACGAGGTTCCCGCGGCGGCTCCATCCGTCTTCGGCTTCGCGGTCGCCGCGCACCCGAAGGATCCGGAGGCGGCGTGGTGCGTGCCGGCCGTGAAGGACGAGTGCCGCATACCGGTGGACGGGCGCTTCGTGGCGTCCCGCACGCGCGACGGCGGAAAGACGTTCGAGGTCCTCAGTCAGGGGCTCCCGGAGGGTCCGGCTTACGATCTCGTGTACCGCCACGGCCTCGCCGTGGACCCCTCGGGAGACGTCCTCGCCATGGGATCGACGACGGGCTCACTGTGGGTTTCCGAAGATGGGGGCGACACCTGGCAGAGCCTGTCGGCGCACCTGCCGCCCATTTACGCGGTGCGGTTCGGGGCTGGGTAGCCGAAGAGAGTTCCCTGGGCGAGGCGGTCTCCCTCTTCGGCTAGAACCGTTCCAGATCTGCCGCCATCAGTGGCTACCTACACTCCGTGCGGTGGATCGAGTAGCCAGATGAGCGTGGCAGCCAGCGCGGCGAGGCCGGGCTTACTGAGCACGTCGTCGGCTCCGAGCCGGCGAGCCTGCTCGTCGATGGAGTGGGAAATGGACCCGCTCCACAGAAGAATCCGCGGCTTCGGTAGCGCCACCGCGGCGGCGGCGATGATTCGGAGCCCGTCGGTGCTTCCGGATCCCGACAAGTCGAGATCAGTCACCACGGCGTCGTACGAGGTGCCGCTGAGTCGCACGAGCGCTTCCTCGACACCCCGGGCGGTGTCCACTTGGAGGCCCCGCTGCGCGAGGTACCGCACGGCGACCGCTTCGATCTCGGTGTTGTCTTCGACGAGGAGAATGCGAAGAAGCTCTCTTCCCGAATCCATGCCCTATGGTGGGTCGGGAATATTTAGATTGCGATTAAACGGCTGCTGATGCAGCTGCATGAGCAGTACGGCAGGCCCCAATCACACTTCGCGCCTCACGGCTCCACGACGACCAGCAGCGAGAGGCCCGTCGCCCCTGATGCGCCGTCTCCGGCGTGCTGCAGATTGTGGCAGTGCAGCATCCACGACCCCGGATTGCTCGCGTCGAGCACTGCGTCGTATCGCTCGCCCGCGTTGATGGGAAGGGTGTCTTTCCTGTACGGAGCGGGAAGGGGGTACCCGTCCGTCGCGGTGACCGTCCAGCTCATGCCGTGCAGGTGCATCGGGTGGACCATGTTCCCGGTGTTCAACATCCGGAAGAGAACTCTCTCTCCCTTGCGGAACAAGAGGCCCGGCACGTGAGGCCCGGTCTTCCCGTTGATGAGGAGCGTGCCCATCATCGTTCCAGACGGGTTCATTCCGCCACCCATCCCCATGCCGCCGCCCATGGTTCCCGTGGTTCCACCGAGCTCTCCGATGACCAGGGAGACCTCGCGGTCCCAGGTTCTTGGAGCCGAGTTGGGAGGGTCGACGATGAGGAGCCCGTAGAGCCCGCGGGAGATCTGAGCTGCGGCATCCGCGTGCGGGTGGTACCAGTAGGTTCCCGGCTCGGGCGCTGGGAACTCGTAGGTGAACTGCCCTCCGCGCGGAACAACAGGAGCGCTGATTCCCGGAACGCCGTCCATTCCGTTTGGGACAGGAACCCCGTGCCAGTGGATCGTGGTCGCCTGGGGGAGGTGGTTCACGAGCTTGATTCGGATCGTGTCACCGGCCGCGACCCGCAGCTCGGGGCCCGGCACGCTCGCGTTGTACGTCCAAGCCGTAACTCTCTGGCCGGGCGCGATCTCCCATGCCGTCGCAGCGGCGGTCAGAGTGAACTCACGTGTCGCGCCGAGGGCCGCGACGGGGAGGAGCGCAGCCCCCGCGAACGCCGCGGCCAAGGCCGCCCGCTGAACGTACGGGAGCTGGATGGTGTTTCTCGTTCGTGGCTCGCGGCTCAGTTGCCTCATCGTGGGACCTCGTGTCTTTCGCCGGAAATTCTCTCCCCGGCACTGCATCTCAGGAACGTGTCGCGCGATTTCGCTTGGGCGCATCGAGGTCGTCGCGCCAGGCGCTCGAAGCCGGCGGCACGTTCAATCATCACCATGCTTCTGCCGCTTCGCTTCCGCCATGATGCAGATGACTCCGTTGGCTGGCAGCCCGGGCGGCGTTCCAGCGAGCCGTTGGCACGCGGAGGAAAGCGTCGACGACCGCGGCATCGAAGGCGAGGCCGCGGTCGAGCGCGATCCGTTCCGTGGCCGCCTCGAGCGGGATGGGCTCGTGGTACGGACGCCGGGAGGTGAGCGCGTCGAAGGCGTCCGCAACCGCGAAGATCCGAGCACCGAACGGTATCTCCTCGCCCGCGAGGCCGCGAGGGTACCCGTGACCGTCCCACCGCTCGTGGTGGGACAGAATCAACTCACGTGTGGAGCGAAGCCACGACAGATCACCGACGAGCGTCGCTCCGATTTCCGGATGCCGCCTGATCACGGCCCAATCGCCGTCGCTGAGCCGGCCTTCCTCGAGGAGGATGCGGTCGGGGACTCCGATCTTCCCGATGTCGTGAAGGACGGCGGCCCGGGTGAGGGCCGCGCATTCGGAGGCAGACCGGATCCCGAGCTCGTCGGCGAGGAGCACCGAATACGCCGCGACTCGTCGTGAATGGCCCGCCGTTTCCGGCTCTCGCAGCTCGAGCGCCCCGACGAGACATGCGAGCGTCTCCTCGTGCGCCACCTGGATCTGAGCCGACGCGCGTCGCCATCGCTCGAAGAGGAGAGTCGCGGTGACCCCGATGACGGCGAGCGAAAAGGCCTGCCCGCCCTGCTCGAGCCGGAGCATCGGGTCGGCCGGCCAATCGCGGAGAGCGTGGTTCAGCCAAAGGGAAGGTACGGCGAGCGAAACGAACAGCGACCACGAGAGCTTCAGCGTGCCCGCAGCCAGAAGGAGCGGCACCACGTACAGCTTCTCGGCAACGACATGAACCACGTGCCACTCGTGCGGCCCGGCGGGGGTCACGGCGTGCACCGCAGCCAGCAACGCCGTACTGGCGGCGACGGTAGCGACGGCCCGCGGGGTCCCGTGCATGCTGCGTTTCCTACACGCGAACGCGCGCTAGTCGACGGTGATCACCGAGTTCATGGTGCCGAATGCGTTCGCGACGCAGGTCCGCCCGCATTCGGCTGGCTCACCGCTGCCGGCTTCACAGCACCACTCGCCGTCCAAGACGAACTTGTACTCGTAGGCGCCGGGAGCGAGGTCCAGGAGAAGAAACCAAGTTCCCGACGAATCCCGCTGCATCGCTGTTGCGGTAGGGTCCCAGGCATTGAACGTGCCTGCCAAGAACACACGTTCGGCCTCCGGAGCCTTGCAAGAGAAGGAGATCTCTCGCGTGGCGGCGTCTGTTCCGTCGCTCATGACGTCCTCACTGCCCTGTGAGCTCACCGGCGCGTAGCCGATGGTACTCGGCGAACTTCTCGGCGTCGGTGGCCAAGGCGTCGGCGTTCTTGATGTAGCCCTCGCAGTGGATTCGCATTTTTTTCACGTACGTGTTCTCGAACGCATGCCGCGGATCAGGCCGTACCTGAGCCTTGTAATCGGCCAGCATCTTTCGGTGGAACGCCGCTTCCTCCCGGTAGGTAGCCGCCTTCCTCGTGTATTCCTCGGACATCGCGAGGTGCTCCGCCGGTGTCTCGGGGAGCCTCACGGAGGCCGCCGGGACGGCCGTTGGAGGCGGAGCCGAGGCCATAGCCTGTCCGGGAGCTGCATCCGCGAACAGCGCGGAAGACAGGACGAGCGTGGCCACTGAAAACTGCATCGATCTCATTTCGTTCCTCCCGACCCCCACCCGTCCTCGGGCTGGAAGGTCAACCTCGATCCTATGGCAGCAACCTTAGGGACTCCTTAGAGAGCGGTGGTGCAGATGCATCAGCGGGCTTGGGCTCGAGCCGCACGTCCCGATATCGCATCGTGATTCGGAACCGCTTCGTGATGAACAGAAAGCCGCCCTCGCCCTCCGTGGTCGTCCGGTTCGGAATGGCGATTCCGTGGAGGCGGCCGTACTCCACGACGGTCTCGATCCGGCGGACGAGCGAGGGGAGGGGCTCGGGGACGAATCGGTGCGTCAGGGGAAGTCCGTCGGAGGGGTCGAGCGTGACCGAGCCTCGCGCCAAGCGCTGCCCCTTCGCGCCCGGGTGTGGTGAATAGGTCAGTGCGGTGCCGGCAGGAGAGAGGCTGAGCCGGTAGGATCCGGGGCGGGCCAGGAAGGGCAACGGCGGAGCGAGCGCTTCGTCGATGGACCACCTCGCGCCCGAGCCTCGGCGCTCCGGGTGCGCCTCGGCCTTCCGTTGCTTCTCTGTGACGTCGCGGCCGTTCTCCAGAGCAGAGAGGAGCGTCTCGGTCATTCTCCCGGCCTCGAACTCGCGGCGATGCTCGAGCACGAGGCTCTTCGTCACGGCGCCCTTTCCATCGAGCTCCTCGACGATGCAGGTCATCTGGAACGACCCGTCCGCGAGCGGGGTGTCGTCGTGCCAAACCCGGCCAACGAGAGCGGAAGCGACGTGGCGGGCCTCGTCGCCTGCGTGAGCGCGGGCGGTGAAGGCCAGAAGGAGCATCTGAAGAGCCAGGCGGCGCACGGTCACACCCGGCGCAGCTGATCTGCGAGGGGGCCCGACCCGGCGAGGAGCGCCGGATGGGCGGCTGCAAGCCCGGACAGAATCAGGGAAGACGTGGTGGCGAAAGTGAAGACGTCCGGGCGGAGGACGAGGAGCGTGGCGACCGGCGCCAGGGCGGTGGCTTGGAGACCGGATGCAACCAAGTGCAGGAGCCCAATCGTCAGACCGCTGCCGAGGAGGCCGCCTCCCAGCCCGTAGAGCAGCGACTCGAGGAGGAGAAGCACTGCGATATGGAGCCGGCCGAAACCGAGCACCCGGAGCAGCGCGTTCTCGGACCTCCGCTCGCGTGCGCTCATCGAAAGTGTGTTCGACGTGATGAGGACGAGGGTCAGACCGGCGACGATGCCGATCCCCGTCATCAGGGCGCGGACGTTGCCGAGCATCCCGAGAAACTCCAGCTGCCACTGCCGCTCCGAGTCGGTCTTCGTCGGCGACGGCGAATTCTCGAACCGCTCGTCGATGGCCCGCGTGAGGGCGGATACCGCTTCGGGCCGGTCGGCCATCACCCAGAAGAAGTCCGTTCGTGAGAGGCCGCCGAGCTTCTCCCTGAGGTACCGCCGGTGGAAGTAGAGCCCGGAGTCGCGCGGGCACGCGATGATGGCGCGCACCGTGAGCTCCAGAACCACAGGCATGCTGTTGAGCCGCAGAACCACGCGGTCGCCGCGGCGGAGGCCCACGCGTCTCGCGAGGTTCTCGGCGATCGCGGCCCCGGTAGGATCCTCGACCCACGCCTTCCTGTCCTCGGCGGTCACCTTCGCCTCGGCGTGGACGTCGAGGTACGGCAGCGGGTCGACCGCTGCTTTCTGGAACGCGGCCGCGCCCCTGTCGTCGCGAAAGCGTGCGCTGACGGCGTCGAACGAGGTGACGGCCTCGACTCCAGGTAGCTGCCGGAGCCGTTCGGCCATTGCGATCGGAAGGCCATCGGTCCCGAGACCCCTCGGGCGAACCACGAGGCGCTGCGCCTCGTGCGGCGACCAATCGGAGCTCAGGGAGCGGTCGATCGTCCAGAGCAAG
>JAEUQS010000688.1 GCA_016789625.1 Acidobacteriota bacterium
GCCGACTGGAGGTTCGAGATCGAGAGCATCGCCGAGAGCGCGGTCAGGGCGCCCACCACGAGGAGGAGCCGGTCGAGCGAGCGCCGCGTGGTCTTCCACTGGCGGAGCGTCTCGCGCGGGGAGATCACCTTCACGGCGCCCGTCTCGCCATAGCGCGCTCCCGGCAGCGAGCGCAGGACCCGCGCGGCCGCGAGCGCCTTCTCGGGCGAGGCGAAGCGCAGCACGGCGGCCGAGAGCGGCGTGCGCTCGGCGGGCTCGTTCGGCGCCCCGGGCTCGGCCCCGAGCGGAACCAGGAGCGCCCGGTCCCAGTCCAGCACGGGCAGCCCCGCGGCGCTCGCGGCCTCCGAGCGCACCGATTCGAGCGAGCCGACGACCTCGTAAGCCACGCCTCCCGCGGAGACGAGAGCGTCGCGATGGGCCGTGCGGGCGTGCCGCTCGGCGAGGATCGAGCCGAGGACCGCGTAGGGCGCCCGGCGCTCCGCGTCGAGGGGCGCGAGGAGACGCCCCTCCCGCGCCCGGGCGGCGACCAGGGTGCGCAAGGATCCCGATACGGCCAGCACGGGGGCGGGGAACGCCGTCTCGCCGAGGGAGACCGAGGCTTCCCGTACCTTCACGAGCAGGGTGTCGGACGCGGCGACGAGCGTGGCCAGCCGCCGCGCCTCGCCGGATTCGATGGGACGCGCCTCGGTCTCCGCGCTCACGAGCCAGAGGTTCGCGAGGCCGGCCTTCTCGAGGCGGGAGAGGACCGCCGCCCGGGAACGTTCCAGCACCGAAAAGAGAGCCACGAGGACGGCCATCGACAGCGCCACGACGAGGATGCCGGCCCGCGTGCGCACGCGATCCGAGCGCAGCGCGGCGAGGGCGAGGAGAAAGGCCCGGGAGAGCGCGGAGGCCTCGTCCTGGACCCTCAGGCCCGAGAGGCGGCGGTTCACGACCGGCCACTCCGGGAGGGACGGCAGAGGCGGGCCGCGGTTCGCCGCATTCCGGCCGTTATACTCCGCGCCCGTCCGGAGGGCGCACATGGCAGACATCGACGACCTGGGAAAAGCGAAGGAAGAGGAATACTTCCTCAGGAAAGAGCGCGAGCTCCTGGACCGCCTGCGCTCGGCCGCCACGGAGGTCGAGCGGCGCAGGCAGCTGGGTGAGGCGCTCTCGGGCGTCGACGACGAGATCGTGCCGCTCCTCGCCGAGCTCGGCGTGGCCGACGTTCTCGCCGTGATCCACCTCGTGCCGCTGGTGCAGGTGGCCTGGGCCGACGGGCAGATCTCCGCCATCGAGCGGGACAAGATCCTGGGCCTCGCCCGCCTGCGGGGTCTCGCGCAGGGCAGCGCGGGCTTCACCGCGCTCGAGAAGATCCTCGCCACGCAGCCGCCCGCGAGCTTCTTCTCGACCTCGCTCGGGATCATCCGCAGCCTCCTCGCGGGCAATGCTCAGGGTGCCGCGCAGGAAACCCAGGAGCTCGAAGGCCTGATGACGGAGATCGCGACGTCCTCGGGGGGGATCCTGGGTTTCGGCTCCATCTCCCCGGAAGAGCGCGCGGCCATCCGTCAGGTCGTCGGCGAGCTGTCCAAGGAGCGCGCGGAGCAGGTCCAGCAGAACATCCACCCTGTCGTCTGACGCAGCCGGGAAACACGGTCACGGAGCACCTTGCACGACGTCCTCGCCGCCATCGGGAACACGCCGCTCGTCAGGCTGACGCGCCTCGCGGCGGGGACGCCCCACGTCGCCGTGTACGGCAAGGCCGAGTTCCTGAACCCCGGTGGCAGCGTGAAGGACCGGCCCGCCCGCGCGATGATTCTCGATGGCCTCGCGCGCGGGCTCCTCAGGCCCGGCAAAACGATCCTCGAGGCCACGTCGGGCAACACCGGCATCGCCGACGCCATGCTCGGGGCCGCGCTCGGCTTTCCCGTGCTCCTCTGCCTTCCCGCCAACGCCGGCCCGGGCCAGCGGGGTTTCCTCAAGGCGTTCGGGGCGCAGCTCGTGCTCACGAGCCCGCTCGAGGGAACCGACGGCGCGGCCCGCCGGGCCCGCGAGATGGTCGCCGCCGAGCCGGACCGCTTCTTCTATCCCGATCAGTACGCGAACGACGAGAACTGGCGCGCGCACTTCACGACGACGGGGCCCGAGATCGTGCGCGACACCGCGGGCCGCGTGACGCACTTCGTGGCCGGCAGCGGCACGTCGGGCACCTTCGTGGGCACGAGCCGCGCGCTCAAGGCCGCGGTGCCGGGAGTGTCGTGCGTGTGGATGCAGCCCTCCGGGCCTCTCCACGGCTTCGAGGGGATGAAGCACTACGCGTCGACGGAGATCCCGGCCATCTACGACGCGACCCTGGCCGACGCCACCCTCGAGATCGAGACGGAGGAGGCCTGGGAGGTCACGCGCCGTCTCGCGCGGGAAGAGGGCCTCTTCGTGGGGCCGTCGTCGGGCGGCAACGTCGCCGCGGCGCTGCGCCTCGCGGCGACTCTGCCCAAAGACCGCGAGCACGTCGTCGTGACGATCCTGTGCGACGGCGGCGCCAAGTACCTCGGCGAGAGGTTCTGGGAGGGCTGATGCTCGAGATCTCCCGCGAGGGCCTCCGCGCCATCGAGGAGCACGGGCGGCGGGACTACCCCGACGAGTGCTGCGGCATCCTCCTCGGCACCGCGAGCGGAAGGGACGCCCGCGTCGAGAGCGTGCGCGACGTGCCGAACGTGAAGGAAGGCGAGAGGAAGCGGCGGTTCGTGATCGCGCCCGGCGAATACCTCGCAGCCGAGCGCGCGGCCCGCGAAGCCGGCCTCGCGCTCCTCGGCTTCTACCACTCGCACCCCGACCATCCCGCGCGCCCTTCGGAGTTCGACCGGGAGCACGCCTGGCCGAACCTCCACTACGTCATCCTGCGGGTCGCGGAGGGCGTTCCCGACACGTCGACGAGCTGGGTGCTCGCCGAGGACCGCAGCGTCTTCCACGAGGAAGATCTGCGGATCGCTGAAGGAGACTGAAATGCCCAAGGTCTTCATCCCCACGCCGCTGCGCTCGTACGCCGGCGGGCAGGACTCCGTGGACTGCGCGGGCGCGACCGTCGCCGAGGTCCTCGCGGATCTCACGGCGCGCCACAAGGGTCTCGAGAAGCACCTCTTCGACGAGGCGGGCGCGATGCGCAGCTTCGTGAACGTCTACAGGAACGACGAGGACGTGCGGTATCTCGAGAAGGAGAAGACACCCGTCGGGGCCTCCGACACGCTCTCGATCGTGCCGTCCATCGCCGGAGGATCCCATAGGGATCCCTTGGCGGTCCTAACGGACCGCGGAGGGAGCTGATGGCCTCGCTCGTCGAGAAGGTCGCGGGCTCGACCGCGCTCTCCAAGGAGGAGTTCTCCCGCTACGCGCGCCACCTCATCATGCCGGAGGTGGGCCTCGCGGGGCAGACGAAGCTCAAGGCCGCGAAGGTGCTCTGTGTGGGCGCCGGCGGTCTCGGCTCGCCCCTCGCTCTCTACCTCGCGGCCGCCGGAGTCGGCACGCTCGGCATCGTGGACTTCGACGTGGTGGACTCCTCGAACCTGCACCGGCAGGTGCTCCACGGCACCAAGGACGTCGGCCGGCCGAAGCTCCAGAGCGCGATCGACCGCCTCGCCGACGCGAACCCGCACGTCAACGTCGTTCCGCACGAGGTCGCGCTCACCTCGGAGAACGCGCTCGACATCCTCGCGGGCTACGACCTCGTGGCCGACGGCACCGACAACTTTCCCACGCGCTATCTCGTGAACGACGCGTGCGTGCTCCTCGGCAAGCCCAACGTCTACGCGTCGATCTTCCGCTTCGAGGGCCAGGCGTCCGTGTTCGGCGCGCCCGGCGGACCCTGCTACCGCTGCCTCTACGGTGAGCCGCCTCCGCCGGGGCTCGTGCCGTCCTGCGCCGAGGGCGGGGTCCTGGGCATCCTGCCGGGGCTCCTCGGCGTGATCCAGGCGACCGAGGTCGTGAAGCTCGTCCTCGGCGTGGGCCAGCCGCTCGTGGGCCGGCTGCTCCTCGTGGACGCGCTGTCGATGAAGTTCCGGGAGCTC
>JAEUQS010000345.1 GCA_016789625.1 Acidobacteriota bacterium
CAGACGAAGCCCGCCGTCGTGGTGATGTCGTAGGACGTCACGGCCGACGTGGCGCCGATCGCGAGGTTTCCGTAGCTCCGCGTGCCGTTCTTGATGATCACGCCGGGCGTCATCGTGGTGAGGACGCCGGTGACGTCGGTCGCGCTGTGGCAGCCCGAATTCTGCACGGGCACGACGAGGCGGAAGCACTCGGCGCGGTTGATCCTGCCGTTGCCGTTCCCCGGCGTGTCGTCGATGGTGACGCTCGCGGGCGAGAACCGCGCGTTCCCGTCGAGCGTGAAGTTCTGTACGGTCGGGACGCCGTTGACGACGTTGACGTTCGGCGAGGAGGGGCTCACGACCGTGCAGCCGTGGACGGCGTTCGCGACGGACATCGCGTACGCGCCGGGCTTGGCCGTGATGGTGTACGCGCCCGAGGCGTTCGTGGTGGGAGCCGAGAAGGCTCCGGCGTAGACCACCGAATCCAGCGCGCCGGCGCCGTTCTCGGCATACGTGACCGTGCCCGTGATGGTCCCCTGCGATTCGGGCGCGCAGTTCGCCGGAGCGAACGACGCCGTGCCGATGCGGGTGGTCCAGTTGAACGTGCCGTTGTTGGGCAGGTATTCGCCCTGGAACCAGAACGTACAGCCGTTGCGGGGATCGACGGCCATGTAGGAGTAGTCGCCCCAGCGGTTGTTCGTGCCCGTCTGGATGCCGCCGCCGGCCTGGATGAGGGTTTCACCGCTCAGGGTCCCGAGCGGATCGGCCGCGAGGCGGCCCGTGATGTCGAGCTCCGGGATTACGTTCACGGCGTTGCCCGCAGGCGAGCCGCTGCGTGCCGAGCGCGAGTAGCCGAGCGCGACGTTGCCGGAGGCGTCCATCGCGATCGAGCCCATGAACCGGTTGGTCGTGTCGGGCTGGAAAACGCCCTGCTGCACGATGGTCGGGGTTCCGGACTGGAGCTGGAGCTCGAACCACCGGATGGCCGCCTTGACGGGCGCCGTTCCGGCGACGGTGAGGTTCAGCATGACGGACTCGGTGCCCGCGCGGTTGCGATACGGCGCGCGGAACATCACGCGCGAGCGGAGCGCATCGAGCTGGTCAGCGGGGTCCGCGGCGGGGGCGGGCTGCGGAACGCAGCGGCGCGCGGCCGGCTCGGCGTTGTTCGTGCAGGCCACCTGCGCGAACGCGGGCCCGATGGCGATGTTGGGCAGCGCGGTCGCAGTCAGGACGGGCACCGCCCCCCACGTGGAGGAGAACGTGTAGGCGCTCAACGTGTTGGTGAAGCGGAAGAAGAACGAGTGAAGGGGACGCCCCGGAGGCGGCGGAGTGAGGCCATCGATGTCGATGGGCAGAGCGCCCGGGGCGAACGGGGTGGCGGAGGCCGGGTTCGCGAAGGACATGAGGCGCGCCGGCTGCCCGAGGAGCATCTTGTCGCGCTCGAAGGAGTACATGCCTCCGAAAACGCCGGAGCCGGGGCAGATTCCCGTGCCGGCCGTACAGAACACGTTGGCCGTCATGTAGTAGCCGTCGGTCCAGGTGCTCAGCTTCTCGTAATCGACGAAGTCGTCGAAGCGGGAGATGGTGGTGGGAAAGTCGTAGAGGTACCACGCGCCCGTGGGGTCGTTCGTCACGGAAACGGCGATGCACTGGTGCGAAGCGGCCGCGTTCAGCACGGTGATGGGAGCCTGCACGACGAACTGGCTGATGTTCCAGCGATCGGCGAGCGCGTCGTAGATGACGATCGGGTCACCGTTGTTCCGGTTCGCGCACACGCCGCCGAGGGGCGTGAAGAGGAGGTTGCCGTTGGTCGACGGCACGAGCACGGCTCCGGTCTTGTCGTACACCGCGATCTGCGAGTTGATCCACTGCACGTAGTGGTTCGGGCCGACCGAGCCGTTCGAATCGGGCGGGGCGACCCCCGCGGCGCTCAGCCCCTGGAAGTTCACCGCGCCCGGGAGCGGAGCGGTGGCGAGCGACGGCCCCTTCTGATCCACGAAGACGCCGGTAAACGGGCTGAGGGGCGCGTCGCCCTCGACGATCGGAACCTGGACGTCCTTGTTGGGAACCAGGGTTCCGACGTCGGCGGCCGGCGTCGACCCGAGCGGCCCCAGCCGGGCGTTCCGAGCCGCGATGTCCGAGAGCCTCTCCGAGGTGGCGGGCGTGACCGGGGAGGTCGTTCCCTGCCACCCGTCTCCGGACTTCGTCAGGGTGACGGTGGTCGGAGGAGACGCCAACGCACCCCCGGCAATGAGCAGGGACACCCCGAGGACCGCCCCACCGAACAATTCTTTGCGCATCAACGCCTCCGCTCCAGGTCTGGACCCCAGGCAAAAACGGACCCCTCGCGGGTTCGGTCTGGATCCAGCTCTCGGATGCGGCGGATCATTTCAACACCCCCGTGAACCGTCAAGCTGCATCGGCGCCCATCCGGGTCTTCCCGACGGTTTTCCCTTTAGCATCGGGCAATGCGGTATCCATTCGGTCCGGGAGCCCTCCTCTTTTCTGCGCTCTATCTCGCGAGCTGGGGCTGCGCGACGGTCCCGGCGCCCCGGACTTTCCAGGATGCGCTCCAGCAGGCGCTCCAGGGCCGGACCACGGATCTCGAGATCGAGGTCGCGTCCCGCGAGCAAGGGCCCTACAGGGTGCTCGAGATCTGGGGCGACGGAACCGGCCTCGAGAACGGCGAGCGCCAGTTCCGGCTGGGTCCAGCCGACGTGAAGCGTGCCGTCCGGGCCTTCGAAGGCATCGACGCTCTCTCGGAAGGAGCGGCCTCGGAAGCCGCTCCCGGGAACGGACCCATGGTGCTCTGGAAGGCTCGCATCCGGATCGCAGGGTTCGAGCGGGTCGCCCTGCGGCACTCCAAGAACAGGCCTCTTCCAGGCCTCGATGGGATCGTCAAAGAAGTCTCGGCGGTTTGCGAGCCGGCGCTCGCGAATGCGATCACGGTGAGGAGCATCCCCGAGGGGCTCGACGGGATCGCCGCGGGGCGCGTCTCGCCGCGTGCCCTGACGCTGCAGTTCACGGCTCTCGAGGAGGTCCCCACCGGCGACGGGGCGAGACCGGGCTTCATGGTCTCGTTCCGGGGCCGCAACGGGATCCTGACTCTGTCCGACGCGACCGGCTCCCGCCCCCCCGTGCCGTTCACGCTCACGGAGGACGAGCTCCGCGCGCTCGTGAGCGCGCTCCGCACGGCGGCTCCCGAAACCTATCCGGCGGCGCTTTCGTCGGCGCGCTACGAGCAGCTCGTGGTCACGGTGCTGGGGCATCAGCGCGACCTTCAGGCACGCCGCTTTGCCGATCTCGACCCTTCCACGACGAAGACGGCACAAGCCTCCTACGAGGTCCTGCGCGCCCACCTCGAAAGGCTCGTGAGCCGGATTCCCGCCGGAAGGCCCGAGCGGCGTTAGACTTTCCACCACGAAACCGTTCGATCGACCTCCGCGCCGCGCTGGGAGCCTCGGTGCATGGGCCCCGCTGCTCGTGGCGTTGAGCCTCGCGTCGCCGGCGCACGGCGCCCCGGACGAACCGCCGGAGACCGCTCTCACCGAGATGAGCCTCGAGGAGCTTCTCTCGGTGACCGTCGTCTCGGCCTCCAACACGAGCGAGAAGCTCGCCGAGGCCCCCGCCACCGTCATCGTCATCACCCGGGACGACCTCGCGAAACGCGGCTACACGGAGCTCTCGCAGGTTCTGGACGACCTCCCCGGAATGCAGGTCGTGCGGCCCTACGGCGCGACGTACCTGAAGAACTACTGGCGCGGCTTCCGCAACACCATCGGGGATCCGTTCCTTCTCCTCCTCGACGGCGTCGTGCTGAACCACCTGTACTTCAACACGGCCGACGTCCTCGTCACCCTGCCCCTCTCGAACGTCGCGCGGGTCGAGGTGGTGTACGGCCCGGCCTCGTCGATCTACGGCCCGAACGCGTTCATGGGCGTCATCAACGTGATCACGGAGGCTCCTTCGAAGAACGGCACGTCCTTTCGCGGCGGGCTCACCGCGGGCTCCTTCGCGACGCGCCTCGCGGATGTGACCGCCTCCTACCAGCGCGACGACTTCAGCGTACGGCTCAGCGCGCGCTTCGACGACGGCGAGCTGGACTCCTC
>JAEUQS010000348.1 GCA_016789625.1 Acidobacteriota bacterium
TACCGCACGTTCTCCGTGGTGCCCAAGGCGACGCTGACGTTCGACGACAAGGTGCTCGTTTTCTCTGGGGCGAAGCCGCGCACCGTGAACCTCACCGTTCGAAACGCCGTCCCCGCGAAAGGCACCGTCAAGCTCGCGCTCCCCGAGGGCTGGAAGTCCACGCCGGCCGAGGCTCTCTTCGACTTCGCGACAGCCGACGGCGAGCAGCGCGTCTCATTCCTCGTGACCCCCAACTCCGTGAGCGGCACGGTCTCGGCCGTCGCCACGTTCGCGGACGGCGGCACCTCGACCGTTTCCGAAACCACCATCGACTACCCGCACATCCCCATCCAGACTCTGTTCCCGCCGGCCGAGGCGCGCCTCGTGCGGCTCGCGGCCGAGACACCGAAGAAGCGCGTGGGCTATGTGATGGGCTCGGGCGACGAGATCCCGGCGGCGCTCCGGCAGCTCGGCATGGAGGTCACGCTCCTCACGGACGACGACCTCGCCGGCTCGGACCTCTCGCGCTACGACGCGATCGTGGCCGGCATCCGCGCCTACAACACGCGTCCGCGTCTGAAGCAGCTCCAGCCCCGGCTCCTCTCCTACGTCGAGAAGGGCGGCACGCTCGTCGTGCAATACAACACGAGCGGCGGCGACCTCGTGACGAAGGACCTCGGCCCCTACCCGTTCGAGCTCTCACGCGAGCGCGTCACGGTGGAGGAAGCCCCGGTCACGTTCCTCGCGAAGGCCAGCCCCCTCCTCACGACCCCGAACGCGATATCGGATAAGGACTTCGAGGGCTGGGTGCAGGAGCGCGGCCTCTACTTCGCCGGCAAGTGGGACCCGAAGTACACGGCCGTGCTGGCCGCGAGCGATCCCGGCGAGCCCGCCCGCGAGGGCGGACTCCTGTACGCGAAGCACGGCAAGGGCGCGTTCGTCTTCACCGGCTACTCGTTCTTCCGCCAGCTCCCCGCGGGCGTGCCCGGGGCCTACAGACTCTTCGTGAACCTCGTTTGCGCGAAGTAGTGCCCGAGGAGCGCCCGCCGATCCTGGGCACCTGGCCCCGCCTCTACGCGGCCGTGATCCTGCTTCTCGCCGTGGAGATCGCGGCCTTCTGGCTCCTCACGAAGGCGTTCGCACCCTGATGGGCGTTCTCGACTGGATCGTCCTCATCGCGTCGCTGGTCTTCATCGTGGGCTGGGGCACGTACAAGAACCGCTGCCAGGGCAGCCTCGACCAGTACCTCGTGTCGAGCCGCGAGACGGCCTGGTACACGGTGGCCATCTCGATCATGGCCACGCAGGCGAGCGCCATCACGTTTCTCTCGACGCCCGGCCAGGCCTATGCCGACGGCATGCGCTTCGTACAGTTCTACTTCGGCCTGCCGCTCGCGATGGTCGTCCTGTGCGTCACGTTCGTGCCCATGTTCCACAGGCTCAAGGTGTACACGGCGTACGAGTTCCTCGAGAAGCGCTTCGACCTCAAGACGCGGAGCCTCGGGGCGTTCCTGTTCCTGTTCCAGCGCGGCCTCTCCACGGGCGTCTCCATCTACGCCACGTCGATCGTGCTGTCGGTGCTCCTCGGCTGGAACGTGTACACCACGAACCTCGTGATCGGCGGGCTCGTCATCGTGTACACCACGGTGGGCGGCTCGCGCGCCGTGAACTGGACGCAGACCCATCAGTTCCTGATCGCGATATTGGGCATGGCCGTGGCCTTCATCGTCATCGTGAGGAGCTTTCCCGCCAACGTCTCGTTCCCGGACGCCCTGTACGTGGCGGGCACGATGGGCCGGCTCAACACCGTGGACACCACGCTCGATTTCACCAACCGCTACAACATCTGGTCGGGCCTCATCGGCGGGTTCTTCCTCTCGCTGTCGTACTTCGGAACCGACCAGAGCCAGGTGGGCCGCTACCTGGGCGGTCGCTCGGTGACGGAGAGCCGGCTGGGCCTCCTCTTCAACTGGCTCCTCAAGGTGCCCATGCAGTTCGCGATCCTCGGAGTCGGGCTCATGTTCTTCGTCTT
>JAEUQS010000359.1 GCA_016789625.1 Acidobacteriota bacterium
GGCCTCGTCGACGCCGCGGTGGCCTATGCCCTCGTGCGCGAGCGGCGGCCGGGCCTCGTCGTCGAGGTGGGCGGCGGATTCAGCTCGCGCGTCCTCCGGACGGCGCTCGACGCCGGCGGGGGCGGGGGCCGGCTCGTGACGATCGACCCCGAGCCGCGGGCCGATCTGACGGGAGTCGTCTCCGAGCACCGGAAGGAGCGCGTGGAGGACGTCCCCCTCGCGTTCTTCGAGGAGCTGCCCCCGGATTCCGTGCTGTTCATCGACTCGAGCCACCGCGCCGGCACCGGCAGCGACGTGAACTTCCTCTTCCTCGAGGTGCTGCCCGCGCTCGCGCCCGGCGTTCTCGTGCACGTGCACGACGTCTTCCTGCCCGAGGACTATCCGTTCGAATGGAACGCGTCCGGACCCTTCTACACGGAGCAGTACCTGCTCCACGCGCTCCTGCTCTTCAGTCGCGGGTTCCGCGTCGTGTGGCCGGGCCGCCAGATGCTCCGCGAGCGGCCGGCGCTGCTCGAGGCGGCGCTCGGCCCGGGCGTGAACCTCGGCCTCCACGGGAGCTTCTGGCTCGAGCGAAAAGTCAGCGCGCCGGAGGCGTTTCTCGGCCCGGAGGGCTGAACAACTACGTAGAGAGCAGGACCTCGGCGCGCCAGCGCGACACGCCCGATTCGGCGGCGAGCGTGGCCGGGCTCTCCGCGGTCCCCAGCCGCAGCTGAGCGCGCGCCAGCGCGGCGACGGCGGCTTTCGGAGCGACCACCACCGGATCCATCCCGAGCAGGAGGGCCTTGGCATCGCGCTTCTTGCGGAGCGCGTCCACGGCCCGCTCGAGCTGAGGATCGGCCTCGGCCTTCTCGCCGCGTTTCATGCCCGGCCAATCGGCGGCCGGCAGGGCCCGGGCGGCCTCGAGCGCTTCCTTGAGCTTCCGCGCGAACGAGCCGGGGAGCGGCCGCGGACCGGGGAAGACCAACGCGATATCGCGTTCGCCCTTCGCCGCGAGCCTCGTGCCGTGAAGCAGCTTCTCGTTCGTCAGCACGCGGAACGGCGGACGGTCGAGCTCCTTGGCCCGCTCCTCGCGCACCGTCCAGAAGGCCTTCAGGAAAGCCCGCTCCCTGCTCGAGAGACCGTTCGCGCCCTTGATGCGCCAGTCGTTCTCGGGGTCGTCCTCGGCGGGCCGCATCTCGATCGCGACGAGCCGCGCGCACTCCTCGCGGTGCCACGCGAGCCGGTCCTTCGCGAGGAGCTCCTCGCGCAGCGCGGCGACGAGCGCGGGGAGGTGGAGGACGTCGGCCGCGGCGTAGGCGCGCATTTCGGGCGAGAGGGGACGCTCGCTCCAGTCGGCCCGCTGGTGGGCCTTGTCGAGCGTGATCGACAGGCGCTTGGTCAGGAGCGCCGAGAGGCCGAGCTCCTTCTCACCCAGGAGCTGCGCCGCGATCATCGTGTCGAAGACCTCCCGGGCGCGAAAGCCGTAGCCGCGGAAGAGAAGACGCAGGTCGTAGTCGGCTCCGTGGAGGAGCAGCGTGCGCTCGGCGAGCCGGTCGAAGAGCGGAGCCAGGGAGAGGCCGGGCGCGAGCGGATCGACGAGAAAAGCCGCGCCCCCGGTCGCGATCTGGAAGAGGCAGACCTTTTCGAAGTAGTGGTGGAAGGAGTCGGCCTCCGTGTCGATCGGCAGCTCCTCCGAGGGCGCCGCGTCGATGCGCGTCAGCAGCTCCTCCAAAAGAGGAGCGCTGTTCAGAAGGGGCGCAGGTTGGGCGTGAGTACTTGTATCTGTCACGTCGGGCGGAGGGTAGCACTGTGATCCTCAGGCCGTCCTCGGGCCTTACGGACACCTTTCGCTTGACTCGCCCGGAGGTGGGTTTGATACTGCGCGTGGAAAAAAGTGGCTGGATTGGGCAGTTTGTGGGTGTAGCGGGCCGAATACTGGCTTCTTTTTGGGGAATACGGGATGGAACGCCTTCGCGGCAGCGCCGAGACCACCGTGGACGAGAAGGGCCGATTCAAGGTCCCGGCCGTCTTCCGTGAGTCGATCGAGGAGGCGTACGGCGTCGATCTCTTCATCACCTCGCTCACAGGTGACGACGTTCTGATCTACCCCATGCCGGTGTGGAACGGGTTCGAGGAGAAGCTCGCGAAGCTCCCCGCCGTGCACCGCACCAAGGCGAAGTTCCTCGAGCGCTTCAACACGTTCGGCCAGGAAGGCCGCATGGATGCCCAGGGGCGCGTGCTGATCCCGTCGCTCCTTCGCGACTCCGCCCGCATCGCGGGCGATGCGCTCGTGCTCGGACAGACCGACTCCTTGAAGCTCGTCGACAAGAAGCGCCACCTCGAATCTCTCAAGGCCATCCAGATCACCGACGAGGACTACGACGAGCTTGCGCGCCACCTCGTCTGACGCGAAGGGCAGGACTGCATGCAGGGTCGCGAAGGCGCCGGCGGTCCCGCAGGACCGCCTAGGGTTCCCGCCCAAGGGGCGGGATACCCGGTTCACCGCCCCGTTCTCCTCGCCGAGGCCGTCGCGTCGCTGCGCCCCGGGCGGGGCGGCACGTTCGTGGACGCCACGCTCGGGCTCGGCGGGCACGCCGAGGGCCTCCTCCTCGCCTCGCCCCGTGTGCGCGTCGTCGGCATCGATCGCGATCCCGAGGCGCTCCGCATCGCGCGGGAGCGGCTGGCCCGTTTCGGGGACCGCCTCGTCACCGTGGAAGGGCGCCACGAAGACCTCGCCCGGCACCTCGACGCGCTCGGGATCCCCCGCGTCGAAGGCGTTCTCGCAGACCTCGGGGTCTCGTCGATGCAGCTCGACGTGGCCGGCCGCGGCTTCTCCTTCCGTCACGACGGACCTCTCGACATGCGCATGGGGCGCGAGGGGCCGACGGCGGCGGATCTCGTCAACACGCTTTCACGAAACGAGCTCGGGCGGATCTTCCGCGAGTTCGGGGAGGAACGGATGGCCGATCGCATCGCGAGGGAAGTGGTGAAGGTCCGCGAGACCCAGCCGGTCTCGACCACGGGAGAGATGCGCGAGCTCGTGCGCCGCGTCATCGGCTCGCACCGCGAACCCCAGAAGGACCCCGCGACCCGGGTCTTCCAGGCGCTGCGCATCGCGACGAACCGCGAGCTCGTGGACCTCGAGCGCTTTCTCGACGACTCGATCGAGCGCCTCTCGCTGGGCTCGACGCTCACGGTGCTCTCGTACCACTCGCTCGAGGACCGCATCGTGAAGAACGTCTTCGCGCGGCACACCGCGGGCTGCACCTGCCCGCCTTCGTTCCCCGTTTGCGTCTGCTCGCGCCGCCGGGTCATGGAGCTCGTGGGGCGGAAGCCCGTGCGCGCGAGCCTCGAGGAGGTTGCCGGAAACCCCCGCTCCCGCTCCGCCAAGATGCGGACGATCGAGCGCGTCGCCGAGACCGAGGAGTCCGTCGAGGTCCCCGAAGGGTCTCCGCCGAGGTAGCGATGTCGTCCTACGCCGTCTCGCGCCCCGTCGACAACCGGTTTCTCGTTCGCGAGCGCGACCGCCAGCGGACGCGCGAGCTCCTCGCGGTGGCCCTCGCGGCGCTGCCGCCCATGGCCGTGCTGTTCGCGGCCATCTGGGCGAACCTCGAGACGGTGCGCCTCGGGTACCAGATCGAGCATCTCGAGAAGCAGCGCGAGACGCTCGTCGAGAAGCGCCGCCAGCTCCTGGGCGACGAGGCCAAGGCCTCCTCTCTCGTGCGGGTCGAGGACATCGCCCGGAGGGAGCTGGGGCTCTCGGATGCCCTGCCGGGCCAGATCATCCTCGTGGAGGACGCGGTCGCGAAGGCGGCCACCGGCGCCGCTCCGGCCGGGCCCGCGACCCTTCCGGCGCCCGTCGTCCTTCCGGCCCCGGTGCCTGCAGCCGAGGGCCCGGCCAGCCCGACAGAGGAGGGTTTCTGAAGAAGCCCGTTCCGCCTGCCGTGGCCCGCGAGAGGAGGGCGTTCGTCCTTCTCGGAGGGGTCGTCCTGTGGATCGCCGTCCTGGCGGCCCGGCTGGTGGATCTGCAGATCGTGCGGCGTGCCGAGTTCGAGGCGCGCGCCCGCAAGCAGCACGAGCGCACGGTGGAGCTGCCCGCGCGCCGGGGCGGCATCGAGGATCGCGAGGGCCGCCCCCTGGCGGTGACCGCGACGGTGGACAGCGTTTTTGCCATCCCCTCGGAGATCGCCGACGTTACGGCCACGTCGGCGAAGCTCGCCGAGATCCTCGGGATGCCCGCGCGTGAGATCGAGCGAAGGCTGAACGGCAGCGAGAGGGATTTCGCCTGGATCGCGCGCCGCGTGGACGACGACGTGGCGCGGCGGCTCCGGCAGAGGTCGATTCCCGGCGTCCGCACCATCAAGGAGTTCACCCGCCGGTATCCCCAGGGCTCGCTCGCCTCGAGCATCCTCGGCTACGTCGGCGCCGACAACCAGGGGCTCGGGGGCCTCGAGCACCGGGTCGACAAGGAGATCGGCGGCCGGCCCGCCCGCGTGACGCTCCTGCGCGACGCCGCGCAGCGCTCCTACGCCGCGACCACGGAGCGGGGCTCCCGCGCCGCCTTCTCGGGCGGCGTCGAGGGCGCGTCCCTCCGGCTGACCATCGACTCGGCGATCCAGCACGTCGTGGAGCGCGAGCTCCTCGCGGCCGTCGAGACGTATCGCGCGCGCTCCGCGTCGGCGGTCGTGATGGATCCCGAGACGGGCGCGGTGCTCGCCCTCGCATCCGCGCCCACGTTCGATCCCGGCCGCTACACCGAGTCGAGCACCGAGGCGCGCCGCTGCCGGCCCGTGGCCGACGTCTACGAGCCGGGCTCGACGTTCAAGATCATCACCGCCGCGGCGGGCCTCGAGACCGGAACGGTCGACGCCGGCGACGCCATCGACTGCGGCGGCGGGACTCTGACCATCGGGAGCACCACGATCCACGAGCACGGCCGCAACCGCTGGGGCGTGCTCTCGTTCACCGACGTCCTCGCGCACTCCTCCAACATCGGCATCGCGCACGTGGGTCTCGGGGTCGGCCGCGGACCGTTCTACGCGATGGTGAGGGCGTTCGGCTTCGGCGAGCGAACGGGCATCGAGGTGCCCGGCGAGACGCCCGGCCTTCTCCGCGAGCCGCGCACCTGGAGCGCGCTCACGCTGCCCACGATGTCGTTCGGGCAGGAGATCGGGGTCACCGTGCTCCAGATGGCGCGGGCCTACGCCGCGATCGCGAACGGCGGCCGCCTGCCCGTGCCGCACCTCGTGGCCGAGGTCCGGCGGCCCTCGGGGCGCGAGGACCGCGTTCCCGGCGAGCCGCTGCCGCGGGTGATCTCGGAGGCCACGGCCGCGCACCTGCGGGGCTTCCTTTCGAGCGTCGTGGACGCGGGAACGGGAAAGCTCGCCGTGATTCCCGGCTACACCGTGGCCGGCAAGACGGGCACGGCGCAGAAGGCCGTGCCCGGCGGCTACTCGCGCGACCGCTACGTCGCCTCGTTCATCGGCTTCGCTCCGGTCGAGGCGCCCCGCGTCGTCATCGCGGTCGTCGTCGACGAGCCGCGCGGAAAGATCTACGGCGGCGACGTGGCCGCGCCGGTGTTCTCGGCCATCGGCACCGACACGCTGCGCCTCCTGCGGGTGCCCTCGCGGCCCGATCCCACGTCCCTCCGCCCTTCGATCCTCGTGGCCGACCTCGAGTCGGGCGCGGCGCGGGCCACCGCGGGCAGCGTGCTCGGAGGCGGCCTTCTGCCGGCCTCGCTCCACCTGGGCGAGCCGGCGCCGGCACCGGGTTCCGCGGGCGATCTCGACGCCGACATCGCCGCGCTCGTCGAGGACGGCCTCGTCGTTCCCGATCTGTCCGGACTTCCCGCGAGCGACGCGGTGCGCGCGCTCTCGAAGCGCGGCCTCTCCGCCGGTCTCGCGGGCCGGGGGTTCGTCGTGGCCCAGGAGCCGGCCGCCGGAGACCGGGTCCCCGTGGGCACGAGGGTGAAGCTCACGCTCTCCCTCGCGCCACCCCCGCAGTCCGCCGCCGCGACCGTCTCCACCGCGGACGCCGGAGCGGTGCCGTGAGGCTCGCCGAGCTGGCGGCCGCCGTGCCGCATCGACTTCGCGTTCCGACGGCCGGACCCACCGGGGGCTCGGGGGATCGAGAAACCCCGAGAGCGGATCCAGATCCCGAGATCCTCTCCCTCACCCACGACTCGCGAAAGGTCCGCCCCGGAGCGCTCTTCGCGGCCTTTCCCGGCCTCAAGGCCGACGGCCGGGCCTTTCTCGCCGAAGCGGTTTCCCGCGGCGCCGCGGCCGCGCTCGGCGAGCCTCCCGCGCCCGAGACCCTCGCGGTGCCCTACCTCGAGGTGGCGAACGCGCGCCGCGCGGCCGGCGTCCTCGCGGCGCGGCTCGCGGGCGACCCCTGCGAGAAGCTCGTCATGGCGGGCCTCACGGGGACGAGCGGAAAGACCACCACGTCGCTCCTCCTGGATGCCGTGCTCGCGGAGAAGCATGCCGTGCGCGGCCTCTTCGGGACGCTCGTCTACCGCGGAGCGAGCGGCGAGGTGGAGGCGTCCCGCACGACGCCCGAGGCCACCGAGCTCGCGCCCCTCCTCGCGGAGCTGGCCGCGAACGGGGGAACGGCCGTCACGATGGAGTGCTCGTCGCACGCGCTCTCCCTCGAGCGGCTCGCGGGCACCCGTTTCGACGTGGCCGCGTTCCTGAACCTCTCGCGCGACCACCTGGACTTCCACGCAGGCCTCGACTCGTACTTCGAGGCCAAGGCGCTGCTCTTCTCCCTCCTGAAGCCTCGCGGCCACGCCGTGGTGAACGTCGACGACCCGTACGGCGCGCGGCTCGCCGGGAGGCTCGGCCCGATCCTCGGCGCCTCCCGCGTCGTGACCTTCAGCCTCCGGGAAGCGACCGGGGCCACCGTCCATGGAGGCGTCGATCCCACGAACGAGGGCCTCGGCCTCACGATCACCTCTCCGCGTTTCTCGATATCGGGTTCGGACCTCGTGGTGACGTCCCCTCTCCTCGGGCGTCCGAACGCCGAAAACCTCCTCGCCGCCGCCGCCTGCGCTCTCGCGCTCGAGGTCACCCCCTCCTCGATCGCGCGCGCGCTGTCCGGCGTCGTGCGAGTTCCCGGTCGCCTGGAGCCCGTCTCCA
>JAEUQS010000363.1 GCA_016789625.1 Acidobacteriota bacterium
CCGTGACCGCGAGGGGATACACGACGCCCGTGAGCACGGTGAACGCCGCGAGGAGGACGAGCGTGGGGCGAAGGTCCTTCATGGCTCTTTCCTAGATTCCGAGCACGGTGAGGAGGAGGTCGATGACCTTGATGCCGACGAACGGCACCACGAGGCCGCCGGCTCCGTAGATGAGGAGGTTTCGCGAGAGCAGCTTCGCCGCGGGAAGGGGCAGGTACTCGACGCCCTTCAGCGCGAGCGGGATGAGCACCACGATGACGAGCGCGTTGAAGATGACGGCCGAGAGCACTGCCGAGGACGGCGAATGGAGGCGCATCACGTCGAGCGCCCCGAGCTCGGGGTACGTCGCGAGAAAGGCCGCGGGCAGGATCGCGAAGTACTTCGCCACGTCGTTCGCGAGGCTGAACGTCGTGAGCGCGCCGCGCGTCACGAGGAGCTGCTTGCCGATCTCGACCACCGCGAGGAGCTTCGTGGGGTTCGAGTCGAGGTCGACCATGTTGCCGGCCTCTTTCGCGGCCTGCGTGCCCGTGTTCATGGCCACCGCGACGTCGGCTTGCGCGAGCGCCGGCGCGTCGTTCGTGCCGTCGCCCGTCATCGCGACGAGGTGTCCCTCGCTCTGGTACTGCCGGATGAGCTTGAGCTTGGCCTCGGGCGTCGCCTCCGCGAGGAAGTCGTCGACGCCGGCCTCGGCCGCGATGGCGGCCGCGGTGAGCGGGTTGTCGCCCGTGATCATGATCGTCTTGATGCCGATGCGGCGCATCTCCTCGAAGCGTTCCTTGATGCCGCCCTTGACGATGTCCTTGAGCGCCACCACCCCGAAGACGCGCGACTCGCTCGCCACGACGAGCGGCGTTCCGCCGGCGCGTCCCACCGTCTGCGCGGCCGTGCGCACACCTTCCGGCATGCGTCCGCCGTTCGCCGCCACCCAGCTCTCGATCGCGTCGAGCGCGCCCTTGCGGAGCTTGCGGTCCGCGAGATCGACGCCGCTCATCCGCGTGTTCGCCGAGAACGGCACGAACGTGGCCGAGAGGCCGTGAACGTCGCGCTCGCGGATCCGGAACTTCTCCTTGGCGAGGACGACGATGCTGCGGCCCTCGGGCGTTTCGTCGGCGAGCGAGGCGAGCTGCGCGGCATCGGCGAGGGCCTCTTCGGTCACGCCCTCCGCCGGAATGAACGTCGTGGCCTGGCGGTTGCCGAGCGTGATGGTGCCGGTCTTGTCGAGGAGCAGGATCGAGACATCGCCAGCCGCCTCCACCGCGCGGCCCGAGGTCGCGATGACGTTCGCGCGGAGCATGCGGTCCATGCCCGCGATGCCGATGGCCGAGAGGAGCCCGCCGATCGTCGTGGGGATGAGGCAGACGAGCAGCGCCACGAGCATCGTCATCGGAACCGGCGCGCCCTGGCCCGCCTGCTTCACGGCGAACTGCGAGAACGGCAGGAGCGTCGCCGTCGCGAACAGGAAGACGATCGTGAGGCCCGCGAGGAGGATGTCGAGCGCGATCTCGTTGGGTGTCTTCTTCCTCTTGGCTCCTTCGACGAGCGCGATCATGCGGTCCAGGAACGTCTCGCCCGGCATCGCGGTGATGCGCACGACGAGCCAGTCGGAGAGGACCCGCGTGCCGCCCGTCACCGCGCTGCGGTCGCCGCCGCTCTCGCGGATCACGGGCGCGCTCTCGCCGGTGATGGCGCTCTCGTCCACCGAGGCGACGCCCTCCACGGCCTCGCCGTCGACGGGGATGAAGTCGCCGGGCTCACAGAGGACGAAGTCGCCCTTCACGAGCCCGTTCGCCTCGACGGGCTCGAAGAACGCGCCGGGAGCGCCGTTCTCCTTGCGGGGAAGGCCCGAGGCGAGGGGATCCTCGATGAAGCGCTTCGCGATGACCTCGCTGCGCGCCTTGCGGAGCGATTCGGCCTGGGCCTTGCCGCGGCTCTCGGCCATGGCCTCGGCGAAGTTCGCGAAGAGCACGGTGAACCAGAGCCACAGCGAGATCGCGAGGATGAAGCCCGCCGGCGCCTCACCCTGGCCGAACGCGGCCTGGAGAAAGAGAAGCGTCGTGAAGGCGCTGCCGACCCAGACGACCATCATCACGGGGTTCCGGAGCTGATGTCGCGGGTCGAGCTTGCGGAACGCGGCGAAGAGGGCGGGGCGGACGAGCGTGGGATCGAAGAGGGAGCGCGGCTGGGTTCGCATGGCTTTCAGCTGAGCCTCAGCGCTTCGACGATCGGGCCGAGCGCGAGCGCGGGCAGGAACGTGAGGGCCCCGACGAGGATCACGACCCCGACGAGGAGGGTGACGAACAGCGGTCCGTGTGTGGGGAGCGTGCCGGCGCCGGCGGCGACCGTGCCCTTCTTGGCGAGCGAGCCGGCAATGGCCAGCACGGGTAGAGCCGCGCCGTAGCGCCCCACGAGCATGAGGATCCCCAGGAGCGTGTTCGTGAACGGGAGGTTGGCCGTGAGGCCCGCGAAGGCCGAGCCGTTGTTGTTCGCGGCAGACGACGTCGCGTAGAGGATCTGGCTGAACCCGTGGGCTCCCGGGTTCGAGAGGCCGCTCACGGCCTCCGGGCTCGCCACGGCGAGGGCCGCGCCCACGAGCACGCCGAGCGCGGGAAGGAGGATGACGAGGGACGCCATCTTCATCTCGTGGGGCTCGAGCTTCTTGCCGAGATACTCGGGCGTGCGCCCGACCATGAGGCCGGAGACGAACACGGCGACGAGCGCGAAGACGAGCATGCCGTAGAGGCCCGAGCCCACGCCGCCGAACACGACCTCGCCGAGCTGCATGAGGACCAGGGGCATGAGGCCGCCCAGAGGCGTGTAGGAGTCGTGCATGGAGTTGACCGAGCCGTTCGAGGCGGCCGTCGTGGCCGTCGCCCAGAGCGTGGAATCGGCCACGCCGAAGCGGGCCTCCTTGCCCTCCATGTTCCCGCCGCCCTGGGTGCTCGAGGCAGCCTGGTCCACGCCGGCCGCCGTCAGAACCGGATTCCCGCGCTGCTCGCTGAGCGCGCAAACGCTCGCGAAGACCACGAAGATCGCGGTCATGGCGACGAGGAGCGCGCGGCCCTGCCGGTCATCTTTCACCATGCGGCCGAACGTGAAGCAGAGAGCCGCGGGGATGAGGAGAATCGCGAGCAGCTCGAGGAAGCTCGAGAGCGGCGTCGGGTTCTCGAGGGGATGCGCGGAGTTCACGTTGTAGAAGCCGCCGCCGTTCGTGCCGAGCTGCTTGATCGCGACCTGCGAGGCCGCGGGTCCGAGCGCGATCGTCTGGGTCGGCGTTTCGGGCCCGGGAGGATTCAGATACGGCACCTCGGCCTTCCCCGAGAACGTCTGGACGACGCCCTGCGATACGAGCGCGAGCGCGAGGACGAACGACAGCGGCAGGAGCACGTAGAGCGTCGAGCGGGTCAGGTCGACCCAGAAGCTGCCCACCGTGCCGGTCTTCCTGCGCGAGAAGCCCCGGGCGATGGCCGCGAACACGGCGATTCCGGCGGCCGCCGACACGAAGTTCTGCACCGTGAGGCCCAGCATCTGGGTCAGGTGCGACATCGTCGTCTCACCGCCGTACGACTGCCAGTTCGTGTTCGTCGCGAAGCTCACGGCCGTGTTGAAAGCGAGGTGCGGCGACACGGCGGGAAGGCCCGCGGGGTTCAGCGGCAGGACTCCCTGCAGACGCTGGAGCAGGTACACGAGAAAGAGCCCGGCCGCATTGAAGACGAGGAACGACAGCGCATAGCGCGTCCACGGCTGCTCGTCGGTCTCCTTCACGCCGGCCAGGCGAAAGAGGCCGCGCTCGAGCCAGCCGAAGAGCCGCGAAAGGGGATGCTTCCCGCCTTCGAGGACGCGGGCCGTGTAGAGACCCAGCGGCCAGGCGAGGACGAGGAGAACGGTGAGGTAGAGACCGAACGTGACGAAGGTGTGGAGCGTCATGAGAGCTTCTCCGGAAAGAGGAGCGCGACCACGAGGTACACCAAGAGCACCACGACGAGGACGGCGCCCAGAGCCGTGAGCGCGCTCATTTCGTCGCCTCCGAGACTTCGCAGAGCCTCACGAGGCCCCAGGCGAGGCCGAAGAAGGCCAGGGTCACGGGAACGTAGACGGCATCCATTTCCTGTCTCCTGCGGGCGATCCGCTCGCCCACCCGCAAGGTAGGCGGACGCGGCTCAGCGCGGCGTCAGGAGCGGGCGGGGCCGCGTCAGGATTTCGTCAGGGACGCGCTGCGGGGCGGGGTGTGATCTCGCCGCTCACCGATGGGCGCACATGCTCGCGGGAGGCCGGACCCGGCTTCCAGCCCGGAAGGCTCATGCGGAACCGCGTCTCGAACGCGGGGGAGTCCTCGAGCACGAGGTCGCCGCCGTGCAGCCGCGCCACGTGGCGGGCGAGAGCGAGGCCCAGCCCGTGCCCCTCGCTCAGGACGCTCGCTCCGCGAAAGAACCGATCGAACACCTGTGGCTTCTCGTCCTCGGCGATGCGCACGCCGGGGCTCACCACCGTGAGCAGGAGATCCTCGCCGCGGCGCTCGAGATACGCCTCGGGGACGCGTCCCTCGGGCGTGAACTTGCGGGCGTTCACGAGGAGGTTCTCGACGGCCGTGTGGAGGAGACCCTCGTCGCCGCGCACCAGGGCCTCGTCCTCGGCCGTCAGGACGGGCTGCCTCGCGTCTCCCGCGAAGACGTCGGCCGCCGTGTCCCGGAGCAGGTCCGCGAGGTTCACGGCCTCCCCGCGCGGCACCCCGGAGGATTCGTCGCGCGCGAGGAGGAGGAGCGTGTTCGTCAGCTCCGCGAGACGGTCGATCTCGACGACGAGGCGCTCGGCGACCGCGCGGTCGTCGGCCGAGCTCGCGCGTGTGCCGAGCGTCTCGGCCAGAAGGCGCATGCGGGTGAGCGGCGTGCGCAGCTCGTGCGACGCGTTCGCGGCGAAGGCCGTCTCCCTCTCGAACGCGATCGCCAGACGCTTGGCGAGAGCGCGGAAAGCGGCCTCGAGCTCCTGGACCTCGCGCGGCGCACCGGGTCCCAGCACGGCGATCTCGGAGAGGCCCGGAGGCAGGCGGGCCACCTCGCTCCGCAGCTTCGCGAGAGGCTGAGTCGCCCGACGTGCGATGCGCCGGCCCACGAGCACCGCGAAGAGAAAGCCCACCGGCAGCGCTCCGGCCAGCGCGAGGAGCACCAGCCTCTCGAGCGTGACGCGCTCCTTCATCGCGAGACCCACCACGAGAACGAGACCGTCCGGAAGGCTCCGGCGCGTCGCGACCCAGCCGGACCGGGTGAGCTCCGGTCCGATCCGCTCGCCTCCGGCAGGGATCTCGGCCACGAGCGTCGTCCCGCGCCAGCACTCCACGCGCTCTCCCGCCAACGTGGCCTCGGCGAACGACCTCCGGGCACCTTCCTCGGCCGTGGAGCCGTGCTCGTTCGCCTCGTAGAGAACCTGGGACGCGAGCTTCTCCGCGAGGACCTCGAGCCGCTCTGCGGCCCTTCCCGCCCACAGGACGCGGAGGAAGACCGTCGTCATCGTGGCGAGGAGAAGGCTCGTCAGGATCGACGTGACCACCGTCCCCGCCACGACCCGCGTTTCGAGGGAGAGGCCGCGAGGCCTCTTCATCGCGCGTCGTCGCCCGAGGTCTGCGGTGTGAGGCCCAGCGCATACCCGACACCGCGGATGGTCCGCACGACGTCGTCGGCGCCCAGGGGGTCGAGCTTTCTGCGCAGACGGCCCACGAGCACCTCGAGGCTCGCGGCCGTGTGCTCGCTCTCCTCTCCCCAGATGTCCTCGAGGAGCGTGCGTCTCGAGACGACGTGCCCCCGAGCCGAGAGGAGCCTCTCGAGGATCTCCAGCTCGCGGCGCGTGAGCGGCAGCTCGACCCCTTCGCGGAATACCTGGCGGCGGGCGATGTCGATGGTCAACGAGCCGGCCGTGACGATCGTCTCCTCCGGGGCGTTGCGCTGTCTCCGGATCAGGCTGCGGAGGCGGGCGCGCAGCTCGGCCACCGCGAACGGCTTGCACAGGTAGTCGTCGGCGCCGGCGTCGAGACCCTCGACGCGGGACGCGACGTCGGTGCGCGAGGTGAGGATGAGGATGGGGTAGAGGGCGCCCTCCTCGCGGAGGCTGCGGCAGAGCGCGATGCCGTCGCCGTCGGGGAGCCGCACGTCGAGGATGGCGAGCGCGGGCAGCTCGCGATTCAAGGCCTCCCGGCCCTGCGCGACGCTGCCGGCCGCCAGCACCGAGAAGCCCTCTTCCTCGAGCACGCGGCGCAGCAGACTGCGCGTCTCCTTGTCGTCCTCCACGAGGACCATGCGGAGGCTGCGGGAAGCGGACGAGACGGACGCGGAGGTGGCGGCCACGGCTGCTGGGAGGATTGTGCTCTTCCCCGAACGGCTCCTGAACCGGACCTTCGAACGGTTCATCAAGTCGTGAAGTAAAGTGAGGTCGTGGGAGAAGGAACGGGCAACACCGGGGGCCACGCTCACGGGCACTCCCACGCTCACGCCACCTCGGAGAACCGGGGCCGGCTCCGCGTCGTGCTCGTCCTCACGGCCACGTTCCTCGTGGTCGAGGTCGTCGCGGGGTTCCTGTCGGGGAGCCTCGCGCTCCTCGCCGACGCGGGGCACATGCTCACCGACGTCGCCGGGCTCGCTCTCGCGCTCGTCGCCGTTTCGTTCGCGTCCCGCGGGCCGACTCCCGAGCGGACCTACGGGTTCCAGCGGGCCGAGATCCTCGCGGCGCTGCTCAACGCCGTGGTGCTCATCGGGGTCGCGGGTTTCGTGCTCTTCGAGGCGGTCACGCGTCTCGTGAAGCCGGAGCCGGTGGCCACGGGTCCAATGCTCGTCGTCGCCGTTCTCGGGCTCTGTGTGAACGCGGCCGGGGCATTCGTGCTGCACGCGGGCGCGGGCAGCAGCCTGAACATGCGCGCGGCCTACCTCGAGGTGCTGGCCGACGGCGTGGCGTCGGTGGGCGTGATCGGCGCGGCCCTCGTCGTGCGGTACACGGGCTTCCTGAGAGCCGACCCCCTCGTTTCGGTCCTCATCGCGCTCTGGGTGCTGCCCCGCACCTGGAAGCTCCTGCAGGAGGCCGTGGGCATCCTCCTCGAGGGGGTGCCCGACGGCATGAGAATGCCCGACGTGCGCGCGGCGATCCTCGCGGTGCCCGGCGTCTCCGCCGTTCACGACCTCCACGTCTGGACGCTCACGTCGGGCGTTCACGTGCTCACGGTGCACGCGATCCTCGAGAAGGGCGCGTGCCACGGAGACGTGCTCGAAGCGGTGCGCACGGGGGTGGAGGAGAGATTCCACATCCACCACGTCACCGTCCAGCTCGAGGAGACCGGCTGCGGAGCGCGATCGGCCTGCGCGTGACCGTAAGGAAACCGGGGTTCCTGCGTCGTACGTCCGGAGGCCCGAGATGAACCTTCCGTCCCTTCCCTCACTTCCCTCGATTCCCGCGATCTCCACGGCGACGGAGGTCGATCCCGTCTGCGGCATGAGCGTCGATCCGGAGACCGCCGCCGCCCGGCTCGAGCACGAGGGCCACGCGTACTTCTTCTGCGCCCGCTCCTGCGCCGCGAAATTCCACGCGGACCCCGGGAAGTACCTCGCGCCGGCCTCGTTCTCGCACGAAGGGCACGCCCACGCGACGGACGGTGCGGAGGGCGCGATCTACACCTGCCCCATGCATCCCGAGGTCGAGCAGATCGGCCCCGGGACGTGCCCGCTCTGCGGCATGGCGCTCGAGCCGAAGACGTTGACGCTCGAGGAGACGGGACCCGATCCCGAGCTCGTCTCCATGACCCGGCGCTTCCGGGTCTCGGCCCCGCTCACGCTGGCGCTCCTCGCGCTCACGATGGGCCCGATGCTCGTGGGCCGGCATGCGTTCCTGCCGCATGCCCTGGAAGGCTGGGTCGAGCTGCTCCTGGCGCTACCCGTGGTTCTCTGGGGCGGCGCGCCGTTCTTCGAGCGCGGCTGGCAGTCGATCCGGCACAAGAGCCCCAACATGTTCACCCTCATAGCGCTCGGCACGGGGGCGGCGTTTCTCGCCTCGCTCGCGGCCGTGCTCGCTCCCGGGCTCTTCCCCGAGAGCTTCCGCAAGGGCGGTCTCCTGCCTCTCTACTTCGAGGCCGCGGCCGTGATCACCACGCTCGTGCAGCTCGGGCAGATCCTCGAGCTCCGGGCGCGGGGCCGGACCCAGGACGCTCTGCGCGCGCTCCTCGCCCTTTCGCCGAAGACGGCGCGGCTCGTGGACCGCGGGAGCGAGCGGGACGTTCCGCTCGCGGAGGTCCTCCCCGGCGACGTCCTCCGCGTGGTTTCGGGCGAGACGATCCCGCTCGACGGCGAGGTCGTCTCCGGCGGGAGCAGCGTCGACGAGTCGATGCTCACGGGGGAGCCCCTGCCCGTGGAGAAGACCGCGGGCGCCGAGGTCACGGGCGGCACGCGGAACGGCAGCGGGACGCTGCTCGTGAAGGTGACGCACGTGGGCGAAGGCACGCTCCTCGCGCGCATCGCGCAGACGGTGGCCGAGGCCCAGAGGAGCCGCGCGCCCATCCAGCGGCTCGCGGACTCCGTCTCGGCGATCTTCGTGCCCGCCGTGGTCGCCGTCGCTCTCCTGACGTTCGCGGTCTGGGCCGTCTTCGGCCCCGAGCCCCGCCTCTCGCACGCGTTCGTGAACGCCGTGGCCGTCCTCATCATCGCGTGCCCGTGCGCGCTCGGTCTCGCGACGCCCGTCTCGGTGATGGTGGGAACCGGCCGCGGGGCGAGGGCAGGCGTTCTCGTGAAGAAGGCCGAGGCTCTCGAGGCGTTCGAGAAGGTCGACACGCTCGTCTTCGACAAGACGGGCACGCTCACCGAGGGCCGCCCCGTCGTGGTCGCCGTCGACTCTCTCGAGCCCCGATCGGAAAGCGATATCGTGCTCCTCGCGGCGGCGCTCGAGCAGGGCAGCGAGCACCCGCTGGCGCGGGCCGTGGCCCTCGCGGCCCGGGAACGGAACCTCGCTCCCGGTGCGGTCACGGGCTTCGCGAACCACGCGGGAAGGGGCATCACGGGAGTTCTGCAATCCTCGGGACAGCCCCTCGCCTTCGGTAACGAGGCGCTCCTCGCGGAGCTGGGAGTCGACGGAAACGCGCTCTTCGCACGCGCCGAGGAGCATCGCCGGGAAGGGCGGACCGTCGCGTTCCTCGCCGTGGACGGACGCCTCGCGGGCCTTCTCGCCGTGGAGGATCCCCTTCGTCCCGGCGCGCGCGAGGCCGTCGCCGCGCTCGCGAAAGAGGGTCTGCGCCTCGTGATGGCGACGGGCGACGCCCCGTCGACGGCTCAGGCCGTCGCCCGCAAGGTGGGGCTCACCGAGGTCGTGGCCGGGCTCCTGCCCACGGCAAAGGCCGAGCTCGTGAAGAAGCTCCAGTCCGAGGGCCGGAGCGTCGCGATGGCCGGCGACGGCATCAACGACGCGCCCGCGCTCGCGCAGGCGCAGGTGGGAATCGCGATGGGCACCGGCACGGACGTCGCGCAGGAAAGCGCCGGGCTCGTGCTCGTGAGCGGAGACATCGGGGCGCTCGTGAGGGCGCGGCGACTGTCGCGCGCCACGATGCGCAACATCCGCCAGAACCTCGCGTTCGCGTTCGGCTACAACCTCCTCGGCGTGCCGCTCGCGGCGGGCGTCCTCTATCCGGTGTTCGGCCTGTTGCTCTCGCCCGTCGTCGCGAGCGCGGCCATGACGTTCAGCTCGGTCTCGGTCATCACGAACGCCCTGCGCCTGCGGAAAGCTGAGCTGTGAGCTGCGGCTCCGTGACGGCGCTCAGGCGCCGCCGCGGGGCCGCTCGGGCCAGACGGGGTCCGGGGCGGCCGGGAGCGGCTGGTCGGGCCCCAGGTTCGCGTCGCTCACCTCGGCGAAGATGAAATTCTCGGGAGGCACCGGATCCCCCGACAGACGCCGCAGCAGGGCGAGCTGGCCGGCGTGCGTCATGGCGTCGGACAGTGGGCCCTGCAGGAGCTGCCGCGGCGTGATCGCCTTCCAGTCCTTCTCTTCGCCCACGAGGCGCGAGAGGTCCGCGAGGGTCTCGTGGAAGCGGCGGATCTCGGCCTCGAACTCGGGCAGCGGCGGGACGCGGTACGTGCCCCCGACGAAGAACGTGCGCGCGTAGCCGAGCACGCTGTCCATGTGGTTGAGGAGCTCGTGCGGCGTCCGCACGTCCGGGGCCGCGCGGAACGACGGATACGACGCGCCGCAGCCCCTGAGGGCCTTCTGCGTGCGGTAGGCGAGAGCCGCGAGGAAGTGCTTCAGGAGAGGGGTGCCGTCGTTCATCGGGGAATGCTAATCCGGCCGGCCCGGCAGGCGAAGAACGGTACTCTGGCTCATGCCGTCCCCGAGCGACTGCGCCATCGTCCCGTTCCGCCCGGAGCTGCGCGAGGCCTTCGAGCGGCTGAACCGAAGATGGCTCGAAGACCACGGGCTCCTCGAGCCGGTCGACCTCGAGTACCTGCAGGATCCGGAGGGGCACATCCTCGCGAACGGCGGGCAGGTGCTCTTCGCGCTCCGGGACGGCGAGGCCGTGGGGACCTGCGCGATCCTCCGGCTGTCCCCGTCGACGGTCGAGCTCGCGAAGCTCGCGGTTTCCCCCGACGCACAGGGAATGGGACTGGGCCGCCGGCTGTGTGTGGAAGCGCTCGCGGTCGCTCGCGCGCTGGGTGCGCACCAGATAGTCCAGAAGTCCAAAAAGGCGCTCGTGGCGGCCAACAAGCACGACCAAACCCAGGGGTTCCGGCACCAGCCGATTCCGCC
>JAEUQS010000379.1 GCA_016789625.1 Acidobacteriota bacterium
TCAGACCGCTCGACGCCTGGCTTCAACCATCATGTCGATCATGCGGAGGACGGCCTTCTGATCGTGAGCGGGGAGCTCCTCGAGCTTCTTGAGGCGGCGGAGGAGACGGTGATTGGGGAGGGCAGAGAGGGGGGTGGCTGAGCTACGCCCGGCCAGGAGGTCGGTGGAAACGCCGAGAGCATCGGCGAGCTTGGCGAGGAGATCGGGAGAAGGGGTACCGCCTTCGGCCTCGTAGTAGATGAACGCACGGCGGGAGATACCGGCATGAACGGCAATCTCAGCCTGGGTGAGACCTCTCTCTTGGCGGAGTCGTCTCAGCCTCTCTCCGAAGGTCTCGGCTTGGGCGGCGGTCTTGGTCTTGCGGGACGCCATGACGACGTCGAGTGTAGGAGCGGAAATTGCGAGCTTCGGACCATGCACTTGACGTGAGAGTACGATGATCGTACTTTGTCGTCAACGAGCGAGACCGTCCCGAGGCGGGCACTTTTCCTGAAGACCCCTCTTGACAGGCTCTGGCAGAAACGAGGTACTCGATGCCGCGCATCCCCGACCACCTGCTCGACCGCATCAAGCGAGAGATTCCGGTGAGGCAGCTCGTCGAGAGGGCGGGCATCGAGCTGCGGGGCCTGGGCGACAACCTCGCCGGGCGCTGCAACCGCCACGACGATTCGACGGCCTCTCTCATCGTCACGCCCGACAAGAACCTCTTCCACTGTATGGGCGCCTGTCAGAAGGGTGGCTCCGTCATCGACTGGGTGATGTGGCAGAAGGACACCGGATTCCACCAGGCCGCGCGCGAGCTGGCCGAGGAATTCTTCTCCGACGAGGCCACCGCGCTCTTCGGGCGTAAGGCCGAGGTCACGAAGCGGCGGCGCGAGGAAGAGCTGCCGTGCCCGCTCTCATTCGAGTCCACCGATGAAGAGCTCGCGCGCGACACCGTGACCTACTACGCCGCGCGTCTCGAGAAGAGCAGCCAGGCGCAGGAGTATCTCGAGAAGCGGGGCCTCCTCGATGCCGGGCTCATCGAGCGCTTCCGTCTCGGCTACGCCGATCGCACGCTCGGCATGTCGCTCAGCGTCAAGCTCAGGAAGCGGCTGCAGGCGCTCGGCTACTTCCGCGAGAGTGGCCACGAGCATCTCGCGGGCTCCATCGTCGTGCCTTTCTTCGGAGAGACCGGCGACGTCCTCGGGTGCTATGGCCGGAAGATCAACGACAACCTCCGGCCCGGCACGCCCGACCACCTCTACCTGCCCGGTCCGCACCGCGGCCTCCTCAACCGCGAGGCCCTGGCCGAATCGAAGGAGCTCATCCTCTGCGAGGCCCCGCTCGACGCGGCCACCTTCTATCGGCACGGCTTCCACGCCGTCACCACCTGCTACGGCGCCGACGGCTACACCGAAGAGCTCCACGCGGCCATTGCAGGGAGCCGCATCAAGAAGGTCCTCTTCGCCTTCGATCGCGACGAAGCGGGGGACCGCGGGGCCGAGAAGATCGCCAAGCGCCTCGGCGCGCAGGGCATCTCGTGCTTCCGTGTGCTCTTCCCGAAAGGCATGGACGCCAACGACGTCGCCACGAAGATGCACCCGGCCGAGAAGACGCTCGCGCTCTTCCTCCGGAGCGCCCAGTGGATCGCCGGTGCGAAGCCTTTGGGCGGAGCGAAAGAGCCAGCGAAGCCCGGCACGGGCGGAGCTGCAGCACAAAAGCCCCGCAACGGCCACGAAGGGCCGAAGACCGCCGCTCTGGAAATCGAAACGCCGTGCGCCGTAGAGCTTTTCGAAAGGCCGGCTGAAGCGGCTAAGAAGGCCGAGCCCGGCGAGGCCGCTAAGAAAGGAATGTCACCAGCCCAAGACGCGAGCGATGCGCCAAGCGCGAGCGGCCTCGTCGCGGAGACCCCGGACGAAGCCGTCTTTCTCTTCGAAGACCGGCGCTACCGCGTGCGCGGCCTCGCCAAGGCGACGGGCTTCGAGACTCTCAAGCTCAACGTCCTCGTCACGCGCGAGGCGGACTTCATCGACGCCTCGCCCTTCTCCGGCCTCCACGCCGACACCTTCGACCTCTACGCCTCGAGGGCCCGCGCCCTCTTCGAGAAGGACGCCGCGCGAGAGCTCGGCGTCGACGGCGAGGCCGTCCACAAAGACCTCGGCCGAATCCTCCGCGTCCTCGAAGAGTTGAAAGCCCAGCGCATCGCCGAAAGAGCGCGGCCACGAAACGAGGCCGTCGTCCTCACGCCGGAGGAAACCGAAGAGGCCCTCGCCTTCTGGAGAAGCCCGGACCTCCTCGCGCGCATCGTCGCGGACATGACCGAGTGCGGGCTCGTGGGAGAGCCGACCAACAAGCTCCTCACCTACGTCGGCGCCACCTCGCGCCTCCTCCACCGGCCGCTCGCCGTCATCGTCCAGAGCTCGTCGGCCGCGGGGAAGACCTCCCTCATGGAAGCCGTCCTCTCCCTCATGCCCGAGGAATCGAGAGAGAAGTACACCGCCGTCTCCGGCAAGAGCCTCTTCTACTTCGGCGACGACTCCTCTCTGCGCCACAAGATCCTCGCCATCGTCGAGGAAGAGGGAGCCGAGAAGGCCACGTATCCCTTGAAGCTCCTCCAGAGCGAAGGCGAGCTCGTCATGGCGTCGACCGGCAAGGACCCGCAGACGGGGAAGCTCGTCACGCAGGTTTACCGCGTCGAAGGCCCCGTCATGATCATCCTCACGACCACGGCCATCGAGCTCGACCCCGAGCTCGAGAACCGCTGCCTGAGGCTCACCGTGGACGAGAGCCGCGAGCAGACGCGGAGGATCCACGAGCTCCAGAGGCGGCGGCAGTCGCTCGAAGGCCTCTTCGCGAGGAAGAGGAAAGAGCGCATCGAGAAGCTCCACCGAAACGCCCAGCGGCTCCTCCGGCCGCTCCACGTCCTCAACCCCTACGAGCGGCATCTCACCTTCGTCGACGACCAAACCCGGACGCGGCGGGATCACGACAAGTACCTCACCCTCATCGAAGCGCTGGCCCTTCTCCACCAGTACCAAAGGCCCACGCGCACGATCGACGTCGACGGCGAGATCGTGGACTGCGTCGAGGTCACCCTCGCCGACATCGAGACCGCCAACCGTCTCGCGGGCGAGGTCCTCGGCCGCACGCTCGACGACCTGCCGCCGCAGACGCGGCGCTTCCTCGGGCTCCTCCACGAGAAGGTGAAGGCGCTCGCCGAGGAGCAGGGCGTCTCGCAAAGCGACCTCCACTTCACGAGGCGCGACGTGAGGGCCTTCACGGGCTGGGGCAACACGCAGGTCTTCACGCACCTGGCGCGTCTCGTCGAGCTCGAGTACGCCCTGCCGCACCGGAGCGCGCGCGGCCAGGGCTACGTCTACGAGCTTCTCTGGCGCGGCGAGGGAGAGGACGGCACGCCCTTCGTCCTCGGCCTCGTCGACGTCGAGACGCTCCGGAAAACAGACGGCAGGTACGACGGCCAGGATTCGGGGTGTGGGCCAGACGATTCGGGGGCCATTCGGGCCGGATTCGGTACGGAATCGGGGGATATCCGGCCTCCCCGGAACCCTCGCAAACCCGCTCCCCAGGCGGCCGCTCGAGACCTTCGAGAAGAATCGGCCCGGAACGCACGGCTACCCGATGCAGGAAAAGTCCTGTCGTACCTGGCCGCCCGACGCGGCGGGACGGGCGCTCCTCGCCTGAACCTCTTGCGCTTCGCGCCGCTGCCGGCCACTCCGGCCACTGCACCCACTGAGACCGAGCGGGCTGCAGCGCCGCTGGCGCTCACGGCCGTCTGAGCGGCAGGCCGCGATGACAGCCCGCAAGACCGTCAAGAAGAGCCGCCGCAAGGCTTTCCCCGAAGGCCCTTCGGTCCGAAGCCTCGCGGCCCTCTCGCGGGTGTACCTCGAAGCGCTCCTGGTCCGCGGCCTTTCCCAGAGGACCGCCGACACGAGGCGCAAGGACCTCACGCTCTTTCTCGAGTGGTGCCACGAGAGAGACCTCCTTTTCCCGCAGGAGATCGCGCGGCCCATCCTCGAAAGCTTCCAGCGGCACCTCTTCCACTACCGCAAGAGAAACGGCGCGCCCCTGACTCTCGAAACCCAGATCCGCACGCTCTACAGCCTCCGCGGACTCTTCGGCTGGCTCGTGAAGGCTGGTCACATGAGCGCCAACCCCGCTTCGGATCTCGATCTCCCCAAGCCTCCGCCGCGGCTTCCCAAGGCCACGATGACGATCGAAGAGACCGAGAGAGTCCTCGCCGTACCGGACCTCCGAGACCCGCTCGGCATCCGGGACCGGGCGATTCTCGAGCTCCTGTACGCAACGGGCATCCGAAGGAGCGAGCTGAGCCAGCTGGGGCTCTGGGACCTCACGCTCCCCGGCGGGACGCTCCGCATCCGGCACGGCAAGGGCGGACGTCAGCGCATCGTCCCGGTGGGCGAGCGCGCCGCCTATTACATCGGGCTCTACCTCGACGTCGCGAGGCCAATGCTGTCGGCCGGCGACGACCGCGGCGCGCTCTTCGTGACGCGCACGGGCGGCCCTTTCGTGCCCGACGCGCTCTCGGAGCTCGTGAGGCGATGCCTCAAGGAAGCCGGCCTCTCGAGCAAGGGCTGTTGCCACCTCTTCCGCCACACCATGGCGACGCTGATGCTCGACGGCGGAGCCGACGTGCGGTACGTCCAGGAGATGCTCGGCCACCAGAAGCTCACCTCCACGCAGATCTACACCCACGTGGCGATCGGCAAGCTCCAGAGAGTCCATGCCGCCACGCACCCCGGCGCACGGCTGAGCGCGGAGCCCAAGCCCGGCGCCGCGGTACCGAAGGACGCCGCGCCCACGAACGCGCCCAGAGCCGATGGGGTGTCGTGCGGACCGCACGACAAGCGAGCTTTTGACGTCTAAAATGCACGACACCATGTCGACCGTCGAAGAGATCGTCGCTGCCGTCAAGGCTCTCGGGCCCGGAGACCGCCAGGAGGTCATGGAGCAGCTCGAGCTCCTGGATGGCGAGATCTCGCATGAGCAGTGGCTCGCGGAATGGGGCGACGAAAGCGTGCGCCGGTACGAGGAGTTTCTCGAGAGCGGGGAGAAAGCCATACCCATCGAGGAGGTTTTCGCTCTTGCCCGGGCCCGGCAAAGCTCTTAGGGTCCTCTTCATCCCGGCAGCGCAGCGTGACGTCCAGAAGGCCGTGACCTACTACCACAAGGAAGGCGGCCCGGCGCTCGTCGACCGTTTCGAGGCAGAGGTCTCGCGGTGCACGGCCCTCGCCGCGCGGACCCCGCTGGCCTCACCCGTGGTCAGCAGCGGGGCGTCCCTCCAAGCTCACTGCAAGGTCCTTGGGAACCACTTCCCCTACAGCCTTTTCTTTGTCGTCGATGACGAGACGCTCATGGTCCTCTCGGTCGCGCATCACAAACGGCGCTCCGCCTTCTGGGCGTCGCGACTGCGAGGCCTGAGAAAGGGTCCACCTCGGCCATGAATGCGCCCTGGCGCTCCACGATCGTGGCCGCGGTGCTCGCGGTCCTCGTAGCAGCGGTCACGACTCGCTCTGCCAACGCCTCCTCGCCGCTTCGGCAGGACGCGATCAACCAGCCTGCGGAG
>JAEUQS010000385.1 GCA_016789625.1 Acidobacteriota bacterium
TCCTGGCCGGAGCGGCCCGGGAAGCCGCGCGCAAGTGGCGCTACCGGCCCGCTCGCGTGAACGGCCAGCCGGTGGCCGTATGGCTCACCGTGCGGGTGAAGTTCGACCTGGGAGGCGGTTGAGTCTGAATTTGCCGGACCGCCTCCTATAATCGACCGTTTTCATGCTCGAGCTGGTTTATGAAGCCGAGGGGCGTCCCCACCGCTACCGGTTGAGCGGGACGGAGATCTCGCTCGGGCGCTCGAGCGAGAACGAGATCGTGCTGAACGATTTCTCGGTGTCGAGGAAGCACGCCATCCTGCGGCGGGAAAACGACCGCTGGGTCGTGGCCGACCAGAATTCCACGAACGGCATCAAGGTGAACGGGCGCTTCGTCACGCAGTCGGCGATCGCGGCGGGCGACGTCCTGACGGTCGGGACCTTCACCTTGACGGTACGCGAGGAGCTGCCGAGCGGGCCGGCCAAGAAGGCGCCCGGTACCGAGTCCACGTCGACGTTCGTGCGCTCGATCGCGGACTTCAACCGCGACTTCGGGCTCGAGCACGTGGCGGCGGTCGTGGAGCCTTCGTCGGGCCTTTCGAGCTCCTCCCGGCGCTTCGCGTCGCAGGTCGCGCGCGGAAAGATCTTCGAGATCCTCGTCCAGGTCGCCAAGACGCTCATCGATGCCAAGCGCCTCGACGAGATCCTGGGCCGCCTGCTGGACCTTCTCTTCGAGTACCTCCCGGCAGAACGCGGTGTCGTGGTGCTCCTCGACCCGAACGACCGGCTCGTGCCCACGCTCGCCCGTCAGCGCGGCCGCGAGGGCGTCGAGGTGACCGAGCCCTTCTCCCACACCATCGTGGATACCGTCGTCCGCGAGAGGGTCGCCGTCCTCACCTCGGACGCGCTCGCCGACGGGCGCTTCGAGGCCGGGCAGTCGATCCGCATCCAGCAGATCCGCTCGGCCATGTGCGTGCCGCTCTGGATCAAGGACCGCATCATCGGAGCTCTCCACGTGGACACGCCGCTCCGGGTCGGGACGTTCACGGCCGACGATCTCGACCTCCTCACCGCGCTCGGCAACTTCGGCGCGGTGGCCATCGAACGGGCGCGGCTCCAGCAGCGGGTCGAGGAGGAGCAGAGGATCCGCGAGCGCCTCTCGCGGTACCACTCGCCCGGCGTCGTCGAGGAGATCGTCTCGGAACCCTCGCAGGGGGTGGAGAAGGTCCGCACGCGGAACGTGACGGTCTTCTTCTGCGACATCGTGGGCTTCACGACGCTCGCCGAGACGATGGATCCGGCCGCTCTCTCGAAGTTCCTCAACCACGTGTTCACGTACGCGGCCGATGCGATCTTCGCGGAGGGCGGAACCCTCGACAAGTTCATCGGGGACGCCGTGATGGCGTTCTTCGGAGCCCCGATTCCCCAGCCCGACCATCCGCGCCGCGCCATCGCCGCGGCCGCGCGGCTCCTCGAGCACATCCTCGCGTGGAACATCGAGCGGGCCCAGCGCAACGAAGCCCCGGTGATCATCCGCATCGGCATCAACTCGGGGAACGCCGTCGTGGGAGACATCGGCTCGGACACGCGCGTCGACTACACGGTTCTCGGGAACACGGTGAACATCGCGGCGCGGCTCGAGGAGTACGTCGCGGGCCCGAACGAGATCGTCGTGGGCGAAGAGACCGCACGGGCGGCCGCTCCCTACTTCGCGTTCGAGCCGCTGGGCGAGATCCGTCTCAAGGGCCTCACGCGGGGCATGGCGGCCTTCCGGGTCAAGCTGGACCCCGCGGGCCGCCCGCTCCCGCGCTGATGAAGCTCGACGGCCTCGTCTTCATCACGTCGAATCCGGGCAAGGCGCGCGAGGTGGCGCGGTTCCTGGGCCGCGAAGTGAAGGCGGTGCCGCTCGACCTGCCCGAGATCCAGGACGTGAGCTTCGACGTCGTCGCGCGCCGGAAGGCGCTCGACGCCGCGAAGGCCGCGGGCACGCCCGTGCTCGTGGAGGACTCGGGGCTCGAGGTCGCGGCCTGGAACGGGTTCCCGGGCGCCCTCACGAAGTGGATCACGGTGCATTCGTCGCAGGAGACGCTCGCCCGCATGCTGGACGGCTTCGCCGACCGCCGCGCGGAGGCCGTCTCGGCTCTGGCCATCGCCGGTCCGGACGACCGGGAAGGCGACGTCCTCGTCGTCGAGGGCCGCGTGAAGGGGAGCCTTGCCACAGAGCCCCGGGGCGCGAACGGATTCGGCTGGGACGTGCTCTTCATCCCCGACGGCGACACCCGCACGTTCGCCGAGATGGAGCTGGGAGAGAAGGACGCGATCTCCCACCGGTTCCGCGCGTTCGAGGCGTTGCGCCGGGCTCTGGCCGCTCAGAAACTCTGAGCGGCCCGCTCGCGGAGCTGCCGCGCGAGCGCGCGGGCCTTCGCGACGAGGGCCTCCTCCGAGCCGTCGTTCCGGAGGACCACGTCGGACAGCTCTTCGCGTCGCGTGTCCCCGAGCTGGGCCCTCATGCGGTCGCGCAGCTCCTCGACCGGGACCTCGGGGTTCCGGGCCGCCGCCCGCGCCAGGCGGACGTCCTCGGGCGCCGAGACCGTGACGACGACGTCGAAGCGCGCCCGTCCGCCGCTTTCCAGGAGGAGCGTGGCCTCCACGACGCCGAGCCGCTCGCCCGCCCGTTCGAGCTCGTGGAACCAGCGGGCGTGCTCCGCATGGACGAGGGGGTGAATCAGCGCGTTGAGCCGCGCGACGCGGTCCGGGTGCCCGAACACATGAGCGCCCAGCCGGGCCCGTGCGACCGCGCCCGATTCGTCGAGAAACTCCGGGCCGAAGGCGCTCGCGATGGCGAGCGCTCCCGGCTGGCCCGGTTCGTACAGCTCGCGAACGACGAGGTCCGCATCGCGAACCGGCAGACCCTCTCGGGCCAGCGCCCGCGCGACGCTGCTCTTGCCGGACGCCAGGCCTCCCGTGAGGCCCACGCGGAGCATCAGCGGCGAGCCCGCGCGAGCTGGACGGTGTTGAAGAGGAGGCGCGCGATGGTGAGCGGGCCGACCCCGCCGGGAACGGGTGTCAGACGCGAGGCCTGCTCCGGGACGCTCGACGGGTCGCAGTCGCCCACGAGCGTGCTGCCTTTCTTCTCCCACTCGGCGAGGCGAACGGCATCGCCGGGGAAGAAGCGCTCCACGTCCTCGCGGCGGCTGACGCGGTTGATGCCGACGTCCACGACGACGGCCCCCGGCTTCACGTATTCGCCCGTGACGAACCCCGCGCGACCCAGCGCCACGATGAGGATGTCGGCCTCGCGGCAGACTCCCGGCAGGTCACGGGTCTTGGAATGCGCGATGGTGACCGTGGCGTCGGCCTTGAGGAGCAGGGTCGCCATGGGCTTCCCGACGATGTCGCTGCGGCCCACGACGACGGCCCTTTTTCCGGCGATCTCGACGCCCTCGCGCACGAGGAGCTCGAGGATGCCGGCGGGTGTGCAGGGAACGGGAGCGGGCTTGCCCTGGACCAGCCGCCCGACGTTCACCGGATGGAAGCCGTCGGCGTCCTTGGCGGGGTCGATGGACTCGAGCACGCGCGCCGTGTCGATGTGCTTCGGAAGCGGGAGCTGGACCAGGATGGCGTCCACGGAGGAGTCGGCGTTGAGCCGGTCGATCGTCGCGAGGAGGGCTCCCTGGTCGAGGTCCCTGGGGTAGCGATGGGTCGTCTCGCGGATGCCCACCGAGCGGGCCGCGTTCGCCTTGGCGTTGACGTAGACGTGGCTCGCCGGATCCTCGCCCACGAGGACCACGTCGAGGTCGGGGGTGATGCCCTCTCCCGCGAGCCTCGCGACGTCGGCCGCGACCTCGGCCCGGATCTCCGCCGCGACTCTCTTGCCGTCCAGAATCGATGCCGTCATGCCGTCTCCTCGAGTTTTCAGGAAGGTGCCGCCTAGACGCGCGCCACGTGAATGGCCGCGATGCCGAAGATGAGTGGAGTCCAGGCCGCCTCGGAGAAGCCGGCTTCCTTCAGCCTGGCCGCCAGCGCGGCCGGTGCCGGCCACTGCGAAACGGAGTCGGGAAGGTAGCTGTAGGCCCCGGTGTCGCCCGAGACGAGCCGGCCGAGAACCGGCACGACGCGCCTCACGTGAAAGAGGACGAGCGGCGCAAGGGGGCCCGTGGGCTCAGGCGTGAACTCGAGGATGACGAAGCGGCCGCCGGGCGCGAGCACCCTGCGGATCTCCCGGAGCCCCGCCCCGGTGTCCTCGAAGTTGCGCACGCTGAAGGCCGCCGTCGCTCCCTGGAAGCTGCCCGACCGGAAGGGGAGGTGGAGACCGTCTGCGTTCGCCTCGGGGATGGCCGCACCCGCGCCGCGGAACTTCGCCTGGCCGATCGAGAGCATCGCGAACGTGAAGTCCGCGGCCAGAACGTGCGCGCGGCCGGCCGTCCTGCGGTGGATCTCGAGCGCCAGATCGCCCGTGCCGGAGCCGACGTCGAGGACTCTCTCGCCCGGCTTCGGATCGAGCAGCGCGACGGCCTTTCGCCTCCACGCGACGTCCATCCCCCCCGACAGCACGCGGTTCAGGAGGTCGTAGCGGGGAGCGACGCGGGAGAACATCGCCCGAACGGCCGAGCCCGACTTGTCGACGGAGACGGAGGTCAGGGCGTCCACGGTCACGCAGAGGCAGGGTACCAAACGCCGCGCGTCCCGGAATCCATTTCGCTTGACACAGGGGCGCCGCTGACGTAATTTCCGCCGTCCCGCCGGGCCTCTTGCTCGCGGGGTCCCCTGCGCCCGGGTCCCAGGCCCTTCGGGGCGGCTCTTTTGAGCGTCGTCCGCGTCGGTATTGGAACCCGAAATCCGTTCGCCACGCCTTCCCGTGATGGGAACGCGAACCAACCGGAGACGTTTGAAGCCCGTGAGCACCCGAACGCCGTTGCCGAATATGTCCGAGATCTCCCGCCGGTGGATCGTCCTCGATGCCGATGGGAAGGTTCTGGGGCGGCTCGCCACCGAGGTGGCACGCCACCTCACCGGAAAGACCAAAGCCCTCTACACCCCCTTCTTCGACACCGGCGACTTCGTCGTCATCGTCAACGCCGAAAAGGTGGTCCTGACGGGTGCGAAGGAAGGCGCCAAGATGTACCGGCGCCACACGGGCTTTCCGGGAGGTCTCAAGGAGACCGCGGCCGGCAAGATGCGCGCCGAGAAGCCCACGAAGCTCCTCGAGTCCGCCGTCTGGGGAATGATGCCCAAGACCAAGCTCGGCAAGAAGATGTTCAAGAAGCTCAAGGTCTATGCGGGTCCCAGCCACCCGCACAGCGCGCAGGCACCCGCCCGCGCGACGGCCTGAGAGTCCAGGGAGAGATGAGCGTGAGCAACCTCCAGTACCATGCGGTCGGCCGTCGCAAAGAGGCCGTCGCCCGTGTGTACCTCCGTCCCGGCACGGGCCGCGTGAAGATCAACGATCGCGCCTTCGAGGACTATTTTCCGAACGACGTTCTGAAGATGGTCATCAGGCAGCCCCTCCAGCTCACCGAGACGACCGAGAAGTTCGACGTCGTGGCGCGCGTGGCGGGCGGCGGCAGCGCGGGTCAGGCCGGTGCCATCCGGCACGGCATCTCCCGCGCGCTCTGCCTCTTCAACGTCGAGCTCCGGAAGACCCTGAAGAAATCGGGCCTCCTCACGCGCGATTCGCGCATGAAGGAACGCAAGAAGTACGGCCAGCGTGGCGCCCGCGCCCGCTTCCAGTTCTCGAAGCGCTAAGTCAGGAGCAGCAGATGAGCCAGATCACGATGAAAGAGCTGCTCGAGGCGGGCGTTCACTTCGGGCACCAGACCAAGCGTTGGAACCCGAAGATGAAGAAATTCATCTTCGGCAAGCGCAACGGCATCTACATCATCGACCTCCAGAAGACGCTCAAGTGCTTCCGGGAGGCCGCGGCCTTCGTCACCGACGGGGCTTCGCAGGGGAAGAACATCCTCTTCGTCGGCACGAAGCGGCAGGCGCAGGACGCGATCTACGAGGAAGCCAACCGCTGCGGCATGTTCTACGTGAACAACCGCTGGCTGGGCGGCACGCTGACCAACTTCGTCACGGTGCGGAAGTCGGTCCAGCGCCTCAAGGAGATCGAGGCGATGCTCGTCGAGGGCTCGGAGGCGATCCTGACGAAGAAGGAGCGCATCCGTCTCGATCGCGAGAAGGCCAAGCTCTCCAAGAACCTCGCCGGTATCAAGGAGATGGAAGAGCTCCCGGACGTCCTCTTCGTGATCGATCCCAAGAAGGAAGCGATCGCGATCCAGGAAGCCAAGAAGCTCCGCATCCCCGTCGTCGCCATCGTCGACACGAACTGCGACCCGGATCCCATCACCTACGTCATCCCCGGCAACGACGACGCGATCCGCGCCATCAAGCTCTTCACCACGAAGATCTCCGATGCCGTGCTCGAGGGCCTGCACACGCAGGAAGAGCGCTACATCGGCAAGGGTGGCAAGGAAGCCTCGGCCGACGACGAGCCGATGCCCTCGAACTTCACGGTTGCCGAAGCCGCCGCCGCGGCTGCCGAGGCCGCCGCCAAGGACGTCACGACCCCTTCCTGACCTGCGTCGCCGGAGCCACTCCGGCATCGCAATCACGCGGGAGCGAGACAGGGGGGCTTCGGCCCCCCTTTTCGTGACCGGACTCCGGAAAACGAAGAACACAACGACTGCGGGCCAAGCCCGTTTTTTCTGAGGGAACGACAATGGAAATCACGACCGCCATGGTGAAGGAGCTCCGGGAGAAGACCGGAGCCGGAATTCTGGACTGCAAGGCCGCCCTCTCCGAGGCGCAGGGAAGCATGGACGAAGCGGAGAAGCTCCTCCGAAAGAAGGGCCTCGCCGCCGCCGCCAAGAAGGCGGGGCGCGTCGCTTCGGAAGGTCTCATCGGCTGGAAGCTCGACGGCCAGGTCGCCGGCCTCGTGGAGCTCAACTCCGAGACCGACTTCGTCGCCAAGCTCGAGGACTTCGACACCGCCCGCAAGGAGCTCGCGAACCTCGTGTTCGCGACCGGCTCGCTGGGCGACACCCTCGACGGCAACGTCGACGCGCTGAAGGCGCTCCCGGCCCCGGCCGGCCTGCCCGCCTCCGCGGGCGGCACGCTGACCGAATGGCTCACGGCGTTCACGGCCAAGACGGGCGAGAACACGCAGATCCGTCGCTTCGCGCGCCTCGTGGCGGGCGAGGGCGCGCGCCTCACGCTCTACGCTCACCCCGGCGACAAGAACGTCGTCGTGATCGAGACCGTGGGCTGCGACGAGGACCTCGGCAAGGACCTCGCGATGCACGTGGCCGCGCTCGCTCCGGCGTACGCGAACCGCGACTCGGTGCCGGCCCAGGCCGTCGCCGAGGAGAAGGAGATCGCCCGCGCCAAGGCGCTCGCCGCCGGCAAGCCGGAGGCCGTCGTCGAGAAGATGGTCGAGGGGATGATCGGCAAGTGGTTCGGCGAGGTCGTGCTCATCGACCAGCCTT
>JAEUQS010000411.1 GCA_016789625.1 Acidobacteriota bacterium
GAGGGCGAGCTCGTGCCGATGCTGGGCACGGCGATGCTCGTCTGCACGTTCGTGCTGGTGGGCCTTTCCGTTCCGTTCGCGTTCCAAGCGGTGCGCGCGCAGGGCCCGAACGACCCTCTCAGCCCCGCGAGTGTGGAGCGCGTGGCCCGGTTCCTCCCGGAGGCGGGCTTTCCCGCGGACCTGAAGGCCGAGCGTTTCGCGTCGGTCGAAGGCCTCAAGCGCGGGCGGGGCGTGCTCCTCGGGAAGTGCGTCCAGTGCCACGATCTGCGCACCGTGCTCGTGAAGCCCAAGACGCCCGCGGCCTGGGCGCAGACGGTCGAGCGCATGGCCGAGAGGTCGTTCTTCACGCCGATCTCGATCGACGAGGAGTGGGCGGTGACGGCCTACCTCATCGCGATCTCGCCCGACCTGCAGGAGGCCGCCAAGAAGAGGCGCGGCCAGCAGGAGACGGCCACGAGCGTGAAGGCCGCGTTCGAGGCGACACCGGTGCCCGGCGCGGCGCCGTTCGTCTACGACCCGCCTCGCGCCAAGCTGCTGTACGAGAAGACCTGCGCGCAGTGCCACGCGGTAACCGACGTGGTGGGCAACCCGCCCGAGACGGCCGAGGACGCCAAGGGGCTCGTGGAACGCATGGTCGACAACGGACTCGAGGCCAGGCCCGAGGACCTCGCGCAGATCGTGGCGCACCTCGAGGAGACGTTCGTGAAGAAGGGTGCACCCAAGTGACGGAAACGGCGCAGCTTCGCAAGGCCTGGCAGATGGCCGACGTCGTGGACGTGCGGGACTCGGCGTTCGCGGTGAGGACGTACCTCGAGCAGACCGAGGTGCGCCGGTACCTCGAGCGCGCGGCGCGCGAGATTCCTCTCGCCTCGGCCGCTGACATCGGGGCCGGGTATGGACGTCTGTCGCAGGTGCTGGCGGAGAGGGCGGCGGTGACGGGGTTCGAGCGCGAGCCGCACTTCGTCGCGGAGGCGACGCCCCTGCTGCCGCACATCCGCTTCGTGAACGTCCCCGCGCTCACGTCGCTGCCGGTCGCCGATGCCGCGTTCGACTTCGTGCTCACGTTCACGGTGCTCCAGCACCTCACGAACGCGGTCGTGCGAGAGGTGGTGGAAGAGATCCAGCGCATCGCCCGCAGCCCGGCGTTCGTGCTCCTCTGCGAGGAGACGGACACGGAGCATCTCTGGGGGGATCTCGAGGACCCCTCGGGCATGTGCACCATCGGCCGGAGCGTCGCGGAGTACGAGCGGCTCCTGGCTCCCTTCCGCCTCGTCGAGACCTCGCCGCGGCGCATCGAGCCCACCTACCCGCGACCCGACGTCGGCACCTACATGCTGTTCCGCGCCGGCTAGAACGAAACAGGGGAGCCCAGCATGGACTCCCCTGGAAAGAACCCGGAAAAATCAGCGCGCCGGAGGCGTTTCCGGGCCCGGAGGGCTGAACAAAATCAGCCCGCCGGAGGCTGAAACACTAGGGACAGGTCGCGAAGGCGCCGGTGTCCTGGATCGGCTGGAAGGCCGTGTTGACGTTGTTCTTGTACGTCTTGATCGTTCCGTTCCTCGTGTCCCGGTACGTGAGGTTGACCTCCACGTTCGTGAGGCCTCCCGCGAACACCCAGTAGGAGTTGAACCCGGGGAAGCAGCCGTTCAGGACCTTGGTGACGACCTCGACGTTGGCAGCCTGGAAGAACCAGAAGTAGCCGGTATCGTTCGTGAGGCGAACGGCCTGGCCGTTGCCCGTCTGGCCTTCGTTGGTGCGGTACGTGGCCTTCACCTCGAAGCGTCCGCCGTTGAGGCACATGGTCGTGCCGTTCTCGACGCACGGGTTGGTGTTGCCGCCCCCGCCACCGCCGCCCCCACCCACGCCGGTGCCGGCGACGGTGAGCGAGTAGTTCGTTCCGGCGGCGTAGGCGCTCACGCCGATGAGGTAGCGGCCCGCGGCCAGCGTGGGGAGGTTCACCGACTCGCTCGTGGTGTTCTCGGCGGCGGAGCTGCCCACGAGGGAGAGGCTGCTGCCGTTCAGGAGGAACACGTAGAGGTCCAGGTCGTTCGAGGAGCCGGTCCACGAAAGCGCGAGCTGCAGAGAGCCGGCAGAAGAGAGCGTGACGGAGAAGAGGTCCTCGATGCGGTCCACGACGGCGCCGCTCGAGCCGGTGAGGTTGATGCCCGTCGCGTCGCCGACCACCGCGCGGCCGGTGACGGTCGCGGGAAGGGTGGTGAGCGCGTTCGCCTGGTCGGGCGTTTCGTTGGGCTCGGTCTCGGCGACCGTCGTGCCGCCACCACCACCGCCGCCGCCGCCCGAGCCCGTCGTCCAGCCGATCGTCTCCATCGCCAGGAGGTCGGTCGCCTCGATGTTGCGCACTTCACCGTTGCGGAGCGTGGGATCCATGAGGCCGATGTAGACGTTCGTCTGGCCGTCGTCCTTCCAGTGGCTCGCCTGCTGGCCGTCGCCCATGGTGCCGTCGGGCCGGCCGGTGGAGAACGCGTACGTGGTGCCGCCCGCGAAGAAGATGTGGCTGCCGCCCGAGGAGAGGATGCGGCTCGCGGTCGTGAACGTTCCGTTCGTCACGCCCGGGCGGAACCGGAAGATGTCGAGCGGCGTGAGGGAGACGGCCTGAGAGGGGTCGGATTCCTTGCTGCCCACGGAGGAGCTGAAGCCCAGCACGTGGCCGATCTCGTGGAGCGCGACGCTCTCGAAGTCGATGCGGGTCGGGTCCACGCCGTTCGCGGAGTTCGTGTCGAACGTGAAGGCGCTGTTGAAGCCGATGTTCGGCGGCTTGCCGAAGTTCGCCTCCTCGGCGGTCGGGTTCGCCACGGCGTCGATGAGGCCGAGCGCGCGTAGCGGGGCCGACGCGGAGATGACCTTGACGGTGCCGCCGATGTCGGTGGGCACCGAGGAGGCCGGGAGCAGGTTGTAGAGGCTGGTTTCCGCGCTGTTCGCCGCGCTCGAGCGAAGGGCGGTGCGGAGGTCGCCGTAGAAGTCGCCGATGAGCGCCTGGCCGCTGGCCGAGCCGATCACGTTCTCGCTCGGCCAGGGGGTGCCGAAGCGGGTGGGGCCGAAGTCCACGTCGATGATGATCGTGACGTTCGAGGAGAGCGCCGCCTGCCACCGCTGCGCGGCCCGGATGAACGCGGCCTTGGCCTCGGGGAAGCCGTCGAGCTGGGCGGTCGCCCGGAGCGTGATGGTGGCGGCCTGCGGCGCGAGCGCGCTGCGATGGTGGTTGATGGGGGTGATGACCCGGAGCTGCGAGGCGTCGGGCGCGCGGAGCAGAGAGGCGTCGGCGGGAGCCGCGTCACGGCATTTGATGCCGTTCTCGCCGGCTTCGATCACCCAGCCGTCGTGCCCGTGCGCGGGCGAGAGGGGAGGTCCGGCCAGGAGCGGGCCGGAGGCGAGGAGGAACATCGTTCCGGTGAGAAGTGCCTTTTTCATGATGCGTCTCCCTATGGTTGCCGATACGTGGCCGCTTTTCGAAGTGCCGCGATGATGGATGATCCAACGGTACACCTATCCTCGTGCGGCACCTATCCCGCGACTCGTGACGGTCCGCACGTTCGGTTCTCCGCGAAACTCGTGAAGGCGTTCTACGTACATTCCGCGGACAGAGGAGGCAGAAATGTCGACGAAAAGGACGAGACGCGAGATTCTGAGGACGACGGCCCTGGGAAGCGTGACGGCGCTCGTCGCGAGCCGCATGGCGTTTGCGGCGGACGAAAAGGCGAAGCCGGGAAAGCAGAAAAATCTGCTGATCCTCGGAGGCACGGGGTTCCTCGGACCGCACCTCGTGGAGGCGGCGAAGGCGTCCGGCTGGACGATCACGCTCTTCAACCGCGGCAAGACGCGGCCGACGCTCTTCCCCGAGCTCACGAAGCTCCAGGGCGACCGGGACACGGGCGACTACAAGTCGCTCGAAGGGAAGAAGTTCGACGCCGTGATCGATCCCTCGGGCTACTGGCCCCGCCACGTGCGGCAGGCCGCGGCCGCCGTTGGAAACGACATCGGGCTCTACGTCTTCATCTCCTCGATATCGGTTTATCCCGACAACTCCAAGCCGAACATGGACGAGACCGCGGCCGTGGGCACGATCTCCGAAGCCGACGCCGAGAAGATGGCGACGAAGAAGGACATCACCGAGAGCAACTACGGGCCCCTGAAGGCCGCCTGCGAGGCGGCCAACACGAAGGCGTACGGGAAGAGGGCCCTCAACATCCGCCCCGGCTACATCGTGGGACCGGGCGACGGCTCGGACCGGTTCACGTACTGGCCCGTCCGCGCGGCGAAGGGCGGGGAGATGCTGGCGCCCGGCACGCCGAAGGATCCGATCCAGATCATCGACGTGCGGGATCTCGCCGAGTGGACGATCCGCATGGTCGACGCGAAGGCCGCCGGGGAGTACAACGCCACGGGTCCGAAGACCGAGCTGACCATGGGGGCCGTGCTCGACTCGTGCAAGAAGATGTCGAAGAGCGACGTGACGTTCACGTGGGTCAGCGCGGCGGTGCTCAAGGAGCAGAAGCTGGATCCGCCCATCTGGGCCGCGCCCGACGGTGAGTCCGCGGGCTTCCACCGCGTCTCCATCAAGCGGGCTCTGGCCAAGGGGCTCACGTTCCGTCCGCTGGACACGACCGTGGCCGACACGCTGACGTACTGGAACGGCCTCCCCGAGGAGCGCAAGGCCAAGCCGCGCGCCTTCGTGGATCCGGCCAAGGAGGCCGAGGTGCTCGCCCTCGTGAAGACCGCCAAGAAGCCCGCTGCGTGATCGAGAAGCTCGCCGGGCGCTTCGCGAAAATCGAGCCCGGTGAGGGCCCCGGCCTGTTCTGGGCCGGGGCCTACTTCTTTTCGATCCTGGCGAGCTACTACTGCGTTCGCCCGCTCCGCGACGAGCTGGGCATCCAGAGCGGGCTCGACACGATCCAGCTCCTGTATCTCGGCACGCTCACGGGCACGATCCTCGTGAACCTCGCCTACGGATGGCTCGTCACGAAGTACGCGCGGCGGGTCTTCGTGCCCGTGGTCTACCGCGGTCTCACGGCGATCCTCGTGATCTTCTACCTCCTGCTGAAGGTGATCCCCGGAGTCGACCACGTCATCGTCGGGCGCGCGTTCTTCGTGTTCACGAGCGTGTTGAACGTCTTCTCGATCTCGGTTTTCTGGGGGTTCATGGCCGACCTCTTCCGCGAGGAGCAGGGGCGGCGGCTCTTCGGGTTGATCGGCGCGGGCGGAACGCTGGGCGGCGTGGTGGGCTCGTTCCTCGCTGGCCGGATCGCCAAGACGCTCGGTCCCATCGCGCTCGTCGTGGTTTCGGCCCTGCTCCTCGAGCTCGCGGTCTTCGCGATCTCCAGGCTGGTGCGGATCTTCCGCGTGGACGTGGGAGCGGAGGAACGGAAAGCGCTCGAGCCCGAGGGCTCGGGAAAGCCGGTGGGGCACGACCCGTGGGAGGGCGCGCGGCGCGTCGTCACCTCGCCCTATCTCCTCGGAATCTGCCTGTTCCTGGCGCTCTACTCGATCAGCTCCACGTTCATGTACTTCGAGCAGGCGCGCATCGTGAAGGCCACGTTCACGTCCTCCGCCGAGCGGACGGCCTTCTTCGCGAAGATGGACCTTTGGGTGAACTCGCTCACGCTCCTCGCGCAGCTCTTCCTCACGGGCCGGATCATCCTGTCGCTCGGGGTCTCGGCCGCGCTCTCTCTCCTGCCCGCGCTCACGATGAGCACGTTCGCGGCGCTCGCCGCGGCTCCCTCGGCGACCGTCCTCCTGGTGATGCAGGTTCTCCGCCGCGTTTCGGAGTTCGGCGTGGTGCGCCCCGCCCGCGAGGTGCTCTTCACCGTCGTCTCGCGGGAGGAAAAGTACGCGGCGAAGGCCGTGATCGACACGTTCGTGTACCGCGCGTCCGACGTCGTGGGCTCGGTGATCGACAAGGTGATCTCCTCGAGCGGGCTCGGATTCCCCACGCTGGCGATGCTCTTCGCGCCCATCTCGGCGCTGTGGCTTCTCGACGCCTGGTGGCTCGGGCGGCAGCAGAAGAAGCGGGCGGCCGCTCTCGGCAGCGCTCCGGCCCCCGCCTAGGCGTCTGCTACCCTCGCGCCATGTCGGCCGCTGCGGCAGGCGCCCCGAACGGGAGCCTCTTCGCCTCTCCGAGAACCTGCGGCCTCTGCCAGACCGACCTCGGCTCGAGCGGCCTCGTTCCCGCGGGCGTCCTGCCTCCCGAGGTGCTCCTCGTGGTGCTCCGGAACAACCCCTGGTGGGAGAAGGAATCGGGGCTCTGCACGAGCTGCGCTCTCCAGTTCCAGAAGGCCCCCGAGGAGCTGCGCGAGAAGGTCCCGGGCTACGAAACCGGCGCCTGCCCGATCCTGCCGACGGCCCTGAGGCTCAACGCGCTCTCGTCCTACGCCGGCCGCGGCGTGACGGTCGCGTTCCTCGACTCGGGCTTCTTCTCGCATCCCGACCTCATCGAGCCCCGCGACCGGATCCTCGCGTACGTCGACGTGACCGACGCGCAGGCGCGTCGCCGCGACCTCGACACGCCCGACGACTCGAGCTGGCACGGCATGATGACGTCGGTCGTGGCGTGCGGAAACGGACGCCTTTCCGACGGACTCTACTCGGGACTCGCGAGCGAATCGAAGCTCGTTCTCGTGAAGGTGGGCTCGGCCCGGCGCATCAAGCACGACGACATCCGCCGGGGCCTGGAGTGGGTCCTCGCGAACCGAAAGCGATATCGCATTCGCGTCGTCAACGTGAGCTGCGGCGGCGACTACGAGGCCTCGTATCTCACCGACGAGCTGTCGCAGGCGGCCGAGCGGCTGGCCCGGGCCGGCGTTCTCGTGTGCGCGGCCGCGGGGAACCTGGGCCATCACCCGCGGCATCCGATCCTCCCGCCGGCCTCGGCGCCCTCGGTGCTCACCGTGGGCGGCCTGGACGACAAGAACCGCCTCTCGCCGTGGACGTTCGAGATGTACCACGGGAGTTATGGCCCCACGGTGGACGGCCTGCAGAAGCCCGAGGTGCTCGCGCCCGGAATCTGGGTGGCCGCGCCGATCCTCCCGGGCACGCCCACGGCCGCCCAGGCCGAGCTCCTTTCCCGGCTCGCGGACGCGCCCGACCAGGACCTGCGGGCGCTCATCGAGGCCTCGCCCGCCGTGGACCGTTCGCTCGACGAGGCGGCCGCTCTGCCCGTCCAGCTCCTCCGCCAGCTCGTGAGCGCGAAGCTGCGCGACAACAAGGTGATCTCCGGGGCCTACAAGCACGTGGACGGCACCAGCTTCGCCGCGCCCATCGTGTCGAGCGTGGCCGCGCAGATGCTCGAGGCCAACCCGAAGCTCCGCCCGTTCGAGGTGAAGTCGATCCTCGTGCGCACGGCGAAGCGCCTGCGCAACGTGCCCGTGGACCGGCAGGGCTGGGGCATCGTGGACGCTCGCGCGGCCGTCGAGGCAGCCCTCGCTGCGGGCGCACCGGAAGGAAACGAGACGGAGGCGCGGGCCGCGTCTTGAAGAGGATCCTCCTGTTCTCCCTCGCGCTCGTGCTCGGGGGCTGCGCGTCCGAGCCCGTTCCGGAACCGGCCCCGTCCGCTCCCGAGGCCCCTCCCGAGCCTGGAACGGCGGCGGCGAGCCCGACGCCCTTCGTGGAGACGGTCTACACGGTCTCCGCCAGACGCCTCAACGTGCGCGCGACGGCCAGCGACAAGGCGGCGCTCGTCGTTCGCGTGAGCGGCGGGCAGCGCGTCACCGCGCTGCGCGAGGAGGCCGGCTGGCTCGAGATCCGCACGGCCGACGGCAAGGCGGGTTGGGTGCAGAAGAAGTTCCTCTCGAAGGGCGATCCGTGTCCGCCCGACCGGCCGTTCGCCGTGCTCGAGCAGCCCCCGCTCTCCTTCGACTCCACGGGTCCCAGAGGACGTGTGGTGGTCGAAGGGAACGTGTCCGTTGCCGGAGTCGTGACGTCCACGAAGGTCGTCTCGAACTCCTCCGGGAAGCCCGAGCTCGCCGAGCGCGCCGAGCGGGAGCTTCGGGCGATGAAGTTCGCTGCGCCGGTGAAGGGCTGCAAGCCCAAGGCCTTCGTCTACACCTACGCGCGCACGTTCTGACGTCCTGATTCACCTGAATCAGGGTGAGAAGCAGCTGGCGGAACACACTTCCAGGTGTGAAGCCCGTTTCGATCCTCCTCCTCGCGGCCCCCTCCTCTCGGCCACTTCGGCTGCGAATGCCCAGATCCAGCCGTGTGTCGCCAGATTCCTTCCCCCCCGAGAGATCGCTACAGCGCGTGCGAGCACGTACGCGTACGTTCAGCCGCTTTCCGTGGGGAGCGGCCCACAGGGCGCGCTGGTGCTCGAGCCGGGCGCGCGAACCGTCTTCGCGGTCATTCCCGGTTCGCACGGTGCGCTTCTTTCATCGGAGTCGATCCCGACCACCGCAACCGGCCTGCTCTCTGCGGACGTGAACGGAGACGGACGTGCCGACGGCATCCTCCTTCGACCCGATGGACCTCAGCTCGCTCGCGTTGCTGACGGCGCGCTGGTCCTCGGGGGCGCACCACGCGGCGTGACGGCTCCGTCGACCGTGTCTCTCGCGACGTCGGCAGATCTCGATCGCGATGGTCGCGCGGAGGTTCTCGCGATCGTCGCCAAGGTCCTGATGTCGTTCACGCTGAAGGAGGACGGGGCGTTCGAAGGAGTGCCTCTGATCGACCTTCCCTGGACCTCGGGCCGTGTGAGCGAGCTTTCGCTTTTCGCCGGTGACTTCGACGGAGACGGCGACCAGGATGTCGTCGCAGCCTCCGAAAACTACCCGTATCACCTGCCCTTTTCCCCCATCCTTCTCGGCAACGGCACGGGAGCGCTTTCGACGGGGCCGGACCAGTGGTTTGCCGGAACCCCGTCAGCGGCGGTTGCCGATTTCGACCGAGACGGACGACAGGACGTCGCCATCGTCGAGTTCATGACGTTCGCGGCGAGCCACGCATACCGGGGCTTCGTGGCGTTCGGTGCGTCTTCGGGGTTCGACAGGCTCGGCAACGATGTTTTTCCGAGCTTCGCGGTCGCCCCAGCGACTGTGCAAGCGGCGGACTTCGACGGGGACGGCTGGATCGATCTGGCCGTCGCGCACTCGCAGAGCGGCGTGCAGATCTGGAAGGGCGGTCCGGGTCGCTCGTTCTCCCGGGGAACGAACGGCTCAATTGCGGCCGGCCTCGTCGTCACGGACTTCGATGGCGACGGACGGCCGGACCTCCTGGGAACGAACGGCACGAAGGTGGAGGTTCAGATCAACGCGTGCGGTTCGACGATCCCGGACGCGGTCCTTCCTGCCGTCGTATCGACGAGCGGCGTCAACGGCACGCGGTTCGAAACGGAAGTCACCGTCCAAGGTGCCGGCACGCTCGCGGTGTCTTACGTCGCCTCGACCGGCGACGTGACGGGTACGGGCTCGATCACGCTCACGGGGACGACGCAGCGCCGATTCCGCTCGGCGTTCGACCTCCTGGAAGAGGCCGGCATCCACGTTCCAGAGGGTTCGGACCACATCGGAACCCTGAGCCTTCGTTCGACCACGGGGCAGACAGCCTCGCTCCGGGTCGTGTCGCGCGTGCGTTCCACGGTCTCCGGGCGTTCGTCGGGGGTGGGCGTGGAAGGTGTGCCCGCGGGAACGGGCCTCTCCACGCACGCGATCGTGGGTTGGCTCCGGGAGGAGGCAGCGGATCGAAGCAACCTCGCGGTCGTGAACACGGGCGGAGACGTGGAAGGAGACATCACCCTCCAGGTCACGCTCTATCCGGACGTTCCGGGCGCTCACGTCCCCGTTCTCCTGGAGGGTGTGACGCTCGCGCCGGGCAAGTCCCTTCAGTGGAACCGGGTCCTTTCCCTCGCCGGATTCAATAGAGGCTGGGCTCGGGTGGAGCGCACGGCGGGCTCGGGTCCCTTCTTCGCGTACGGCGTCGTGAACGACGAGGGAACGGGCGATGGCGCCTACCTTCCCGCGCAAGCGGCCGACCGCGCGCCCGCAAGGTCTTACGTGATCCCGTCAATCGTCGAATCGGGCCGCTACGCGAGCGACCTCGTTGTCACGAACGCGGGCGCCGTCCCCGTCACGGTCGACTTCCGCTTCGTGTGCGAAACCCTTTCGACGGAAGACCGCACGGCGCGCTTCCGCCTGGAAGTGCCAGCAGAGGGACAGACCACGATCGGCGACGTCGTCGACTGGATGCGACGCAACGGAGTTGCGGGCGTGGGGCCGCGCGGGGGAGAGTTCGTGGGTGCCCTCTTCGCCGATCTCGCGACGGGTCCGTCGGGATCGGTTTTCCTCGGGGCACGAACGTCCGCGCCGAAGCCCGAGGGGCGCTATGGCGTGTTTCTCCCTGCGCTTCCCACGCCCGCGCCACGTTTCTCCGTCACGATCCCGGCGGTGCGGCAGGACGACGAGGTCCGCACGAACATCGCGATCGTGAATACCGACTCGCGCGCGATCACGCTGACGGCGCGCGTCCAGGATCCAGCCCAGATCAACGCGGACCACGGGAGCCGCACCTTCGACCTCGAGCCGGGTCGCTTCGTTCAGCTCGGCTCAATCCTGTCGCTCTTCGGCTCCGGCCTTCCGCTCGCGCGGGTCATCGTGAGCGGCCAGAACAACGCGTCTCGTTCCTTCGTCGCCTACGGCGTCACGAACGACGGGGCAATCCCGGGCGCCGGAACCGACGACGGGACGGTCATCCTGGCTCGCTGACCGTGACCCGCTTCCGCATCGCGTTCGCGCCGACGATGACGAAGCTCGAGATGAGGAGGACGGAATACTCCATGCCGTTCCGTCCGCCGCCCACGACGAACCAGCCCTCCTTGCCGTGGACGAGGAGGATGCCCATCACGAGCTGAAACGTGAACCAGGCACAGATCGGGCTCACGAACCGGCCTGCCATGAGGAGCATTCCCAGGACGATCTCGAGGATCGTGAGCGTCCACGCGATGGCGACGCCGAACGGGAAGCCCTTGGACTCGAGGAACCCGCCGAAGCCCGGGGGACCGCCGTCGTACACGCGGTAGCAGCCGTGGATGAACATCATGGCGGCCGCCGCGACGCGCACAACGGCGACGGCGCGGCGATCGTCGAGGAGCTGGATCTCCGGGCGGGTGTCGTCCATCAGCTCCTCCTCAGCTCTTCTTCACGCCCGTGACGATCTTTTCCATCTCCTCGGCGACGAGGAGGTGATAGCCGCTGCGCGCGTTCTCCAGGATGCTCTTCCCGCGCGAGCGACCTTCCTCGGTCGCGGCGAGCGCGACGTAGATGGGCCGCAGGAACTTTGCCCGCCCGACGCTCGCGAGGAACCGCGCGACGTCGGGGTTGGCCGCGGCGTAGCCGCTCTTCGTCGCGAGCGTGAGCCAGGGGCTCGCGATCTCGGCGTTCTTCGATTCCCTGAAATGGAAGCGGGCGTCCAGCTCGGCCATCTTCGAGACGTCCATCCGGTCTCCGAACGCACGCACGAAGCGCACCCATTCCTGGGTGGTGTAGCGCGAGCCGTCGACGTCGGCCGCGGTCTTCGTTCCGTTCTTCACGTCCGCGGCGAGCGCGTCGATACGCGAGAACGCCGCGCTCGTGACGTGGGGAAAGTCGGCCGGGATCCCGGCGCCCGCGATCCACTCGGCCACGTTCAGCTGCGCCGCCGCCGCCGGGTTCTTCGGAAACAGGCTCGTCTCGAGGTACGCCACGAAATCCTGCGTGGTGGCGCTCTTCCAGGCATTCTTCTCGAACCACGCGCGGAGCACGGGGTCGAACGTCTCGCGCCCGAACGCCAGCTCGAGCCTTCGCAGGAACGACCCGCCCTTGGCGTACGCCACGCCGCTGAAGGCCTCGTTCGGGTCGAACGGCGCCGTGCCCGAGACGTGGAGGCTCTGGGCGCGTACGGGCAGGTCCTTCAGCTCTCCCTTCAACCCTTCCACCTCCAGCGCCGTCTCCATCTCGTAACGCTCGCGGCCGAAGACGGCCTCGGTGATGCGGCCTTCGAGGTACACGGTGAAGCCCTCGTTCATCCAGAGGTGGCGCCAGTTCGCGTTCGTCACGAGGTTGCCCGACCAGCTGTGGGCGATCTCGTGCGCGATGGTGGCGACGAGCGACCGGTCTCCGGCAAGGAGCGTGGGCGACACGAACGTGAGGCGCGGGTTCTCCATGCCGCCGGCCGGGAAGCTCGGAGGCAGCACGAGGATGTCGTAACGGCCCCAGGAATACGGGCCGTAGAGCTTCTCCACGGACGCCAGCATCTTCTCGGTGTCCGTGAACTCCCAGGCCGCGGCGTCCAGCATCGCGGGCTCGGTGTACACGCCCGTGCGGGGCGAAAGCGCGCGGAACCCGATATCGCCTACGGCGAACGCCACGAGGTACGACGGGATGGGTTGCTCCATGCGGAAGCGGTAGGCGCCGCCCGCCTGGCCCTGGCTCTCGGCCGCCATCACCGCGGTGAGCCCGCCGGGTGTGTGGATCGTGGCCGTGTACGTGAACCGTACGGCGGGGGAGTCCTGGCAGGGGAAGAGCGCCCGCGCCTCGATGGGCTGGGAGGCGCTGAAGACGTAGGGGCTCTTCTTCCCGGCCGTCTGCTCCGGCGTCATCCAGACGAGGGCTCCGGACTTCTCGTCCGCCGTGAACGCGATCTCGACCCGGTCGTCGCCGGGCGCGAGCGGGATCTCGAGGACGTCGCCATGGAGATCGTCGACCTTCGTCCTTTTCGAGCTGACCGTGCGGAGGCCCGTCGCGCTGCCGGCCTTCACGTCGCCGAGCGCGAGGTTCTTCACGTCGAGGCGGAGGGGGGCCGTGGGGTCGATTCGCTGGAGCGTCCAGGTGACCCGGCCGCTCACGGTACGGGGTGAGAAGCCCACCGTGAAGTCGAACGCGGCGTGCGTGACGCGCACGGATTCGGGGTTCGACGCGCTGTCGGGGTCGCGAGGCTCCCGCGGCGCGATGCTGGGTCTTCCGCTCGCCGCCGGGGGCGCGGGTTCCGGCGTCGTCACGCACGACGCGGTGAAGGCGAGGGCCACGATGACGGGCGCGGCGATCGAACAGCGAAGCGACACGAAGGGACCTCCGGCGGGCCGCAGGATAAGCGCTCGACTATCCTTCCTGGTGGTTCCCGGGACGAACCCGAGGATGCCCGGGACGAGGTGAGATTCATGACCCTTCGTGACGTACTCGCTCTCAAGATGCAGGTTCAGGAAACGCACCAGCGGCTCATCGACGCGTGCAAGATCTCGCAGGAGGGCCTCTCGGCGCCGGGCGCGCGGGCCGATCTGCCCCGTCTCACGGAGCTGCAGGAGCTGCAGACGCAGGTTCAGCGCTTCGCACGATCCCAGGTCGCGGACGCCGACTTCGCCGCGCACAAGGCCGCGCTCGAAAAGGAGCTGGCCGGCTGCTCGGGGGCTCCGCTGCAGATGATGGTGGCCACGGAAAGGCAAGCCTCGGAGAGGCACGCGGCGCTCGCCGGGGTGTGGGCCTCGTATCAGAGGCTCTGGGCCGAGATCGAGAAGCTCGCCCCGGTTCCCGTATGAAGATCGCCGACTTTCGTTCCGACACGGTCACGAAGCCCACGCCCAACATGCGGCGCGCCATGGCCGAGGCCGAGGTGGGCGACGACGTCTACGGCGAGGACCCCACTCTCGCGAAGCTCGAGGCCCGGGTCGCCGGGCTGCTGGACTTCCCGGCGGCTCTCTTCGTGCCCACGGGCTCCATGGGAAACCAGATCGCGCTGCACCTTCACGCCCCGCGCGGCAGCGAGGTGATCCTCGAGGCCAAGGGCCACGCGTTTCACTACGAGATGTCGGCCATGGCCTCCCTCTCGGGCCTCATGCCGAGGCCCGTCGCGAGCGCGCGGGGTATTCCGTCCGCGGCCGACGTGGCTCCGTGGATCCGTCCCGACGTCTCGTACATGGCGCGCACGGCCGCGATCGTGCTCGAGAACACGCACAACTTCGCGGGCGGCACCGTCGCGCGGCGCGAGCACGTGGATCCCATCCTCGAGCTGGCGCGGGCGCGCGGGCTCAAGGTCCACCTCGACGGCGCGCGGCTCTGGAACGCCGCGGCGGCGCTGGGAGTCTCCGAGGCGTCTCTCGCGGCCGGCTTCGACAGCGTGATGGTGTGCTTCTCGAAAGGCCTCCGCGCGCCCGTGGGCAGCGCGCTCCTCGGGTCCGTCGCGTTCATCCACGAAGCGCGGCGCGTGCGCAAGATGTTCGGCGGCGGCATGCGCCAGGCCGGGGTTCTCGGCGCGGCCGCGCTCGTCGCTCTGGACGAGGAGCGGGCGAGGCTCGTCGAGGATCACGCCCGCGCGAAGCGCCTCGCGGATCGGCTCGCGGAGATCCCGGGTCTCTGTATCGACGCCGCGACCGTGGAAACCAACATCGTCATCGTGGGTGTGGACGTGGACCGCTTCGGGCCGGCCCCCACCCTCGTCGCCAAGCTGGGCAGCGCTGGCGTGAAGATCAACGCGGCCGGGCCGTGCAGCGTGCGGCTGGTCACGCACGCCGACGTGGACGACACCGACGTGGAGCACTGCGTTACCGCGTTCCGGGGCCTCGCCGGCTGAGGCCCTTCGGATAGGATTCGCGGCCATGAGAAAAGCAGCGCTTCCCGCCCTCGCCCTGGCCCTCGTGTCGCTCTCCGCCGCCGCTCAGGAAACGAAGCCCCTGACGGACCCGGCCATGGCCGGCCTCCGGCCAGTCTACGGCCGGGTGAAGGACATCAACATCCGCGCCGCGGAAAAGATGCCCGAGGAGAACTACGGCTTCAAGCCGACGCCGGAAGTGAAGACCTTCGGCCAGTTCGTCGGCCACCTCGCCGACTCGAACGTCGCGATCTGCAAGCTCGGGCTCGGCGAGCCGTTCAAGGTCAACGACGAGAACGAGAAGACCAAGACCTCGAAGGCCGATCTCGTGAAGGCGCTCAAGGACTCCTACGCGTTCTGCGACAAGGTCATGGCGATGTCCGACGCCGACCTCGGCAAGGCCATGAAGTTCTTCGGCGCCGATTCGAGCCGGTTCGCGTCCGCGGGCCTCGTCATCGGCCACGGCTTCGAGCACTACGGCAACATGGTCACCTACATGCGCATCAAGGGTCTGGTGCCGCCGTCGAGCGAAACGCCGCCGGCCAAGCCGGCCGAGAAGGCCGAGGCAAAGACAGAAGCCCAAACGGAAACCAAACCTGCGGCCGCCAAGAAATAGGCGACCCCGCGGTTGGTGATCCCGCGCATGGCTGCCGTGGACGCCGGGCCCTAGGTTCTCCGGGACCGGCCCCACGGAGGTTTCATGAAGGCACTCCGGCTCACTGCCGCGGTTCTTGCGCTCGCTCCGATCTCGACTCCCGCGGCCGCCGCCCAGTGGCCGCCGCCGATGCCCGCCACGCTCGACCTCTCGGTTCGCGAGACGGCGGGCGTTTCGCGCAGCGGTGAGGTCCTGAGGTCGGGCGTGCCGCTGCCGCGCTCCCTGGCGGTGACCTCGACGGCGTCGCTCGCCGTGGTGGACGCGGGCGGCACGCCGGTGCCCGCCGAGTTCCGCGTGCTGGCGCGCTGGAACGCGGGGCTCTCGAACACGTCCGCGCCCATCCAGTGGGTGCTCGTGGCGTTCCCGGCGACGGTCGCCGCGAACGCGACGGCGACGTACCGGCTCGTGACGAACGGCTCTGTTGCGAACCCGGCGCCGGCCGCGCCGGTCACGGTCTCGGTGAACGGCTCGCAGGTCACGGTCGGGACCGGGGCCGCGACGTTTCGTGTGGGTGGGGCCGCGTCGGTGCCGTTCGACGAGGTCACGAGGGGCGGAGCACCCCTCGTGACCGGCGGGGCTCTCGCCACCACGATCTCGGGAACGCCCTACGGCCACAGTACGACGCGTTCCGTCACCGTGGAGCACCAGGGGCCGCTGTCGGCCGTCGTCACGGTGCAGGGCGCCTACGACATGCCCGCGAGGGGAGGGGGCGTGCTCTCGTCGCTGCGGCGCTACGTGTTCACCGCTGGCTCGCCTACGGCCGTGGTGCGGCAGGTCGCTTCCTGGGAGGGCAGCGACTGCTTCGTGCAGGACTACGACACGCGCTCGTGCGGCGGAAACCTCAACGCGCTCCGCGCGGACCGCGTGCGCTCGACGTTCCTTCTCGCCGGCGCGGCACCGCGGGATCTCTCCGCCGTCGGCGCGTTCGCGGCACCGGCGGCCACCGCGACGGCGGGCGCCGGTGCCACGGCGTCGCTCCGGCAGCTCCTCCGCGCGAACCGCAGCGCCCCGCAGGCGTTCCAGGTGGACCTTCCCGGGGTCGCGACCTCGGGGACGACGGCCGACGGCGGGATGCTGACCGCGTCGACGCCGGGGGGCACCGTCGCGGTCGCGCTCGAGCGCATGCACCGCTTCGAGCCCCAGGCCCTGCGCCTTCTCGCGGAAGGTTCCCTCGCCATCGATCTCGTCGACGACCGCGCGTGGATCGGGAACCGCCAGGGCCTGTTCGCCACCTGGGCGCTCGCGGCGCTCCCCGCGAGCCC
>JAEUQS010000531.1 GCA_016789625.1 Acidobacteriota bacterium
CGCCGCCTGCTGCTCTTTCCCGAATCCCGCGGGCTTGCCGATCGCGTCCGTGCCCTTCTTGAGGTACGCGGCGGGCACCCCGACCTTCGCGAAGCTGAACTGATCGGACCTGTAGAACGTGCCCTTGTCGGGGAACTGGTCGCCCTCGAGGCGGCGGCCCTGGAACGCCGCGATCGCCTTCAGCGGCTCGTCGAGTGACGACTTCCCGAGCCCGATGTTCACGAACTCCGCGGTCTTGCCGAACCAGCCGATGCCGTCGACGTTGACGTTCGCGGCGATGCGGCCCGCGGGCACGGGCGGGTTCTTCGCGAGAAGCTCCGACCCGAGGAGCCCCTGCTCCTCGGCCGCGACGAACGCGAAGTACGTGGACCGCGCGGGCGCCTTCGGCAGCCGGGTGAAGGCCTTGGCCACCGCCAGCATCGCCGCCACGCCCGACGCGTTGTCGAGCGCGCCGTTGTAGATCGCGTCCGCGCCCGGCTTGGCGCCCTCGCGGATGCCGAGATGGTCGTGGTGCGCGGTGTAGATCACGGCCTCTCCCGAGCGTTTCGGATCGGAGCCCGGCAGGAGCCCGATGACGTTCCCCGACTCCTTCTGGGTGACGGCGCTCGTGAGCGCGATCGACACCTTCACGCCCAGGGGCACGGGCCGGAAGTCGCGCTTCTCCGCCGCGGCGCGCAGCGTGTCGAGGTTCTTCCCGCCCAGCTCCGCGAGCTTCTTCGCGAGGTCCTCGCGCGCCCACATCTTCGCGAGGACGCGCGGGCTGCCGTCGTCGGAAAGCTCGAACTGCTCACCGGCCCAGGACGTCTGGATGACCTGCCAGCCGTAGCCGGCGCTGGGCGTCGTGTGGATGATGATCGCCCCCGCGGCACCTTTCCTGGCGGCCATGAGGTACTTGTAGTCCCAGCGTCCGTACCAGAGGCGCGTCTTGCCGGCGAACAGCTTCGGGTCCGTCTCCGGGTCGTTGTTCATCACCAGGACGACCTTGCCGCGCACGTCGACGTCCTTGAAGTCGTTCCAGCCGTACTCGGGCGCCTCGATGCCGTAGCCTGCGAAAACGATCTCCGCGCCGTCGAGCTTCACCTCGGGCTTCTGCACGCCCGAAACGGCCACGAAGTCGTCACCCAGGGTGCCGCTCGCCGCGCCCGTCGCGGAAGCGAACGTCGCCGGGGTCTCGGACGTGCGCTTGATGCCCACGAGCGGGACCTTCTGGATCCAGCCGCCGCCGGGCGCGCCGGGCACGAGGCCCATCCCCTCCAGCTCCGAAACGAGATAGGCCTGCGTGAGCGCGTCGCCGCGCGTCGCGGGACCGCGGCCCTCGAGGAGGTCCGACGAGAGGAACCGGATGTGCGACTTGAGGAGCGCGGGCGTGATCGCCTTCGCGGCCTCGAGCTCCGCGGGAGAGAGAGCGGCCTTCTGGGCGGGCGCTGGGAACGCGATCGCGAGCGCGGCGAGAGCGAGAGCGGTTTTCATGGCGGGCGATTCTCGCAGTTACTCTCGGCGCGTGGCGCCCGTGACCAAGGCCTGGATCCAGATCCACCTCTGCGTGCTCCTCTGGGGCTCGACGGCGGTGCTCGGCCGGATGATCTCCCTCACCGCGCTGCCGCTCGTGTGGTGGCGCATGGTGATCGTCACGGCCGCGCTCTTCCTCGCTCCGCGGGTGTGGCGCGGCATCCGGGCGATGAAGGCGTCCCTGCGCCTCGCGTACGCCGGCATCGGGTGTCTCCTCGCGCTCCACTGGATCACGTTCTACGGCTCGATCAAGCTCTCGAACGCGTCCGTCGGCGCCACGTGCATGGCGTTCGGGCCGGTCTTTCTCTCGGTGGTGGAGCCCTGGATCGTGGGAAGGAAGTTCGACCCGCGGGAGCTGCTCTTGAGCGTCGCGGTGATTCCCGGCGTCGCCCTCGTGGTGGGCGGCGTGCCTCCGGGCATGCGCATCGGGATCCTCGTGGGCGCGCTCTCGGCCCTCTTCGTCGCGATCTTCG
>JAEUQS010000711.1 GCA_016789625.1 Acidobacteriota bacterium
GCGGTTCGGACCCTCGGTAGCCCGCGCGGATCTTCACCGTGCGGAAGGAGCGATCGATGCGGACCGAGAGTTGCCGGTATCTTACGGGACCCCTGCCGGTCGGCGCGAATCCCAGCAGGTACTGCGATCTCAGGTCGCGCAGCATCTCGAGCACCGCGCGCACGAGCTCTGCCGGCTCGCTCGCGACCTCGAGCCGCCCGCCCGAGGACCGGGCGATGTGGCCCAGCACGTCGAGATTGAGCAGCGTCTCCGGGTTCACGCCGGGCATGTCGGTCGTGGGCGAGCCCGTGCTCCGGAGGCCCATCGGGTAAACCGGCACGTCGATGCCCTCGAGAATCTGCGTGAGCCCCTCCCGCGACAGCTCCGAGGCGTTGTCGATGCCGTCGGTGAGGAGAATGATCACCCGCGCGCCGTTCCGTCCGAGAAGGGTGCGGTCGGGCATGCGGGCGAGCGCGTCGAAGAACGCGGTGCGTCCCCAGGGCTTCGTCTCGGCGACACCTCGGTACAGCTCCTCGGCATCTTCGGTGAACGGCACGACGAGGCGCACCTCGCCCATCGAGAAGACGTAGAGCGTGAAGTCGTCGCCGGGCTTTCGGGCGTCGAGGAGCGTCCGTATCGCGGCGCGCGCGCCGTCCATCTTGCCGAGGAGCGCCATGGAGCCCGAGCCGTCGAGCAGGATCGTGAACGAGACGGGCACGTCGTCCACGCGCTCGAAGAGGTCGGTCTTCACGGCCTCTCCGTCCGAGAGGAGCGTGATGTCCTTCTCGCCGAGGTCGCGGATCGCGACGCCGTTCCGATCGAGGATCGTCATCGGCACGAGCACGTAGCCGACCGAGACCGACGCCACCGCCCGGGTCTCGTCGTCCTTCTTCGGAGCGGGGAGCCTGGGAGCCGGCGTCTTCGCCACGGGCGGCGGCTCGAGCGGCAGCACCCTCACGGGCTCGGAGGGAAGCTGTCGCTGAGGCTCCGTCTGTTCCGGGCCACGCACGGTCGTCGGTGTGGCCGCGTTGGCGGGTTTGCCGAAGCCCCCCGTGAGGGCCTGGGCCTCCGCCGGCGGGCCGGGATACGAAAGGAGCGCGGCGAGCGCAATCAGGAGGGACCCGCCCTTCACGCGGAGACCAGCGGCAGCCGGAAGAAGAAGCGCGCCCCCTGGTCGATCTCGCTCGTCACGGAGAGGTCGCTGCCCATGAGCTTCACGAGCTGGCGGGAGATGAAGAGGCCCAGCCCGGAGCCGCCGAATTTCCGCCCGGTCGTCGCGCCCTCGGCCTGCACGAAGCGTTCGAAGATCGCGGTCTGCCGCTCCTTCGCGATGCCGATGCCGTCGTCCACGACCTCGATGACCACGTGGTCCGGGCGCGCGGTCGCCTTCATCGCGACATGCCCCTTCTCCGGCGTGAACTTCACCGCGTTGCCCACGAGGTTGATGAGCACCTGCTTGAGCCGTCCCGCGTCCCCGCGCACGGTGAGGCCGCGCGGACGGATCTCGGAGAGGGAGACCTTCTTGAGCTGCGCGAGCGGCATCTCGAGCGTCATCACCTCGTCGAACACGTCGTCGAGCGAGACGTCCTCGAGCTCGATCTCCATCATTCCGGAGTCGAGCTTCGTCACGTCGAGCACGTGCCCGATCATCTCGAGGAGTCTCCGGCCGCTCGCGTGCGCCCTCGTGAGGAACATCCTCTGCTCGGCCGGATCCTCGACGGAGCCCTCGAGGATGAGCTGCAGGAACCCCAGGATCGAGGAGAGCGGGGTGCGGAGCTCGTGCGAGAGGTTGGCCACGATCTCCGTTCTCTCGCGGACGCGTTCCTCGGTTTCGTGGCAGGTGGCCTCGAGCTCGGAGACGCGGGCGACGAGCGCCTGGATCAGGCGATCCCGTTCGTCGAGGCTCTCCCCTGAAATACGCGCGGCACGCCGCCGGATGTCGCTCGGGACCCGCGTTCGGGCAGCGTCGTCGCTCATGCTCCCCCGCTCATTCTAGGGCGCGCAAGCGGAACGCCCTGTGACGGGGGCCAGCAAAAAGCCCGCCGCTTGCGCGGCGGGCTTCCCTTCTCCGGCGACGAGGTCAGCTCAAATCAGATCGGACTGGGAGAAGAAGTACGTGACCTCGCGGGCGGCGTCGGCCGGAACGGCGGAACCGTGGGCCGCGTTCGCCTCGATGGACTGGCCGAATTCCTTGCGGATCGTGCCGGCGTCGGCCTTGGCGGGATCCGTCGCGCCCATCACGAGGCGCCAGTGCGCCACGGCGTCCTCGCGCTCGAGCACCATCACGTAGATGGGCCCGGAGATCATGTAGGAGACGAGGGCGGGGAAGAACCCGCGGGCCGCGTGCTCGGCGTAGAAGCCCTCGGCCTCGGCCTTCGTCATCTGGTGCTTCTTCAGCGCCACGATGCGGAAGCCCTCGGCCTCGATGCGGGCCAGGATCTTCCCGGCATTGTTGCCCGCAACCGCGTCGGGCTTGATCATCGCGAACGTTTTCTCGAGAGACATGAGGCTCCTTACTTTCCCAGAACTTTCTTGAGGGTCTCGCCCATGAGCGCGGGCGAGGGCACCACGTGGATGCCCGCCGCGGTCATGGCCGTCAGCTTGTCCTTGGCGGTGCCCTTGCCGCCGGAGATGATCGCGCCCGCGTGGCCCATGCGGCGGCCCGGAGGCGCCGTCTGGCCCGCGATGAAGCCCACGACGGGCTTCTTGAGGTTTCCGGCGATCCAGCAGGCGGCTTCTTCCTCGGCGCTGCCGCCGATCTCGCCGATCATGATCACGGCCTCGGTGTCGGGGTCGTTCGCGAACAGGCTGAGCGCGTCGATGAAGTTCGTGCCGTTCACGGGGTCGCCGCCGATCCCGATGCACGTCGACTGGCCGAGGCCGAGCCCCGTCGTCTGGCCGACCGCCTCGTACGTGAGCGTTCCCGAGCGGGACACGATTCCTACCGTGCCCTCGCGGTGGATGCGGCCCGGCATGATGCCGATCTTGACCTTGGAAGAGGGCCGGATGATGCCGGGGCAGTTCGGCCCGATGAGTCGCGACGAGCGCAGGTAGCGCTTGGCCTTGATCATGTCGGCCACGGGAATGCCCTCGGTGATCGCGACGATGAGCGGCACGCCCGCGGCGGCAGCCTCCATGATCGCGTCGGCCGCGGCCGGCGGCGGCACGAAGATCATCGACGCGTTCGCGCCGGTGGCCTTTACGGCCTGCTCGACCGAGTCGAACACCGGGATGCCTTCGACCGTGGTTCCGCCCTTCCCGGGAGTGACGCCCGCGACGACCTGCGTTCCGTAGTCGCGGCACGCCAGCGCGTGGTACTTGCCCTCACGGCCCGTGAGGCCCTGGACGACGAGCTTCGTTTCGGTGGAAATCCAGTTCAGCATGAGGTGGCCTCTGACTCCGGGCGGGGGGCGCGGGGGGATCGAGAAACCCCCGCGTTCATTGCGTTCAGCATGATCAGGCCGCCTCTTTTCCCAGAGCCGCGATGACCTTCTCCGCGGCGTCCTTCATTCCGTCGGCGGGGATGACGGCGAGGCCCGAATCGCGCAGGATCTGCTTGCCCTCCTCGACGTTCGTGCCCTCGAGCCGTACGACGACGGGGACGGTGATGCCGCCCTCCTTCACAGCGTTGACGACGCCGTTCGCGATGATGTCGCAGCGCATGATGCCGCCGAAGATGTTGATGAGAACGGCCTTCACCGCGGAGTCCGACAGGATGATCCGCATGGCGTTCTTGACCTGCTCCTCGTTGGCGCCGCCGCCCACGTCGAGGAAGTTGGCCGGCTTGCCGCCCGCGTACTGCACGATGTCCATCGTCGCCATCGCGAGCCCGGCGCCGTTCACCATGCAGCCCACGTTGCCGTCGAGCTTGATGTAGTTGAGCCCGAACTTGGAGGCCTCGACCTCGAGCGGATCCTCCTCGTCCAGGTCACGCAGCTCGCGGATGTCCTGGTGGCGGAAGAGCGCGTTGTCGTCGAACGTCATCTTCGCGTCGAGCACGACGACGTCGCCCGAGCCCGTGATCATGAGCGGGTTGATCTCGGCGAGCGACGAATCGGTCTCCACGTAGGCCTTCGCGAGCGCGATGAGGAACGTGACGGCCTTCTTGTGCGTGTCGCCCGAGAGCCCGAGGCCGTACGCGATCGAGCGCGCCTCGAACGGCTGGAGCCCCCACGCGGGGTCGAAGCTCTGGCGGAGGATCTTCTCGGGGCTGTGGGCGGCGACCTCTTCGATGTCCATGCCGCCCTCGGTCGACGCCATCACCACCGGGAGGCCCAGCGCGCGGTCGAGCGTGATGCCCACGTAGAGCTCACGGGCGATCGTCGCGGTCTCCTCGATGTAGACCTTCTTCACCTTCTGGCCCGAAGGGCCGGTCTGGTGGGTCACGAGCTGCATCCCGATGATGCGCTTGGCGTACTCGAAGACCTCGTCGGGCGTCTTCCCCACCTTCACGCCGCCGCCCTTGCCGCGGCCCCCGGCGTGGATCTGCGCCTTGACGACGGCGCTGCCGCCCAGATCCTTCGCGATCTGGCGGGCTTCCTCGGGGTTGTCGGTGACACGGCCCCTGGGGGTCGCGACGCCGTAGCGGCGGAGGATCTCCTTCGCCTGATACTCGTGGACTTTCATGCGGAACCTCGAGCCCGAATGGGCCTCCGGAGATTAGCAGAGCGCTCCCCTTAGACTTTCGAGCATGCCGGCCTCCTTCGCGCTCGCTCTCCTCCTCGCCCAGACGCCCGTTCAGCCGCCCCTCGACGAGGCCTCCGCAGGCCGGTTCGCGCGTCTCGCGCTCGACTGCGTGGCGAAGGAATACCCGAACAAGATCGCCCACACGCTGGCCGGCGATGCCGACGTGAAGCCGCCGCGGGAGCTGACCCCCGCGTTCTTCGGCTGCTACGACTGGCACTCCTCGGTGCACGGCCACTGGCTGCTCGCGCGGCTTTCGCGCTCGTACCCGAAGGCGCCGTTCACGATCGCGGCACGCGGCGCGCTGGCCGCCTCGCTCACGAAGGAGAAGATCGCCGGCGAGGTCGCGTATCTCGCCGCGCCCGGGCGGGCCACTTTCGAGAGGCCCTACGGCCTCGCGTGGCTGCTCCAGCTCGGGACGGAGCTCCGGGAATGGGACGACCCGCTGGCCCGCGAGCTGGCGGCGAACCTGGCCCCGCTCGAGCGGGTCGCCGTCGAGCGGCTCTCGGCCTGGCTGCCCAAGCTCGCGTATCCGATTCGCGAGGGCGAGCACCCGCAAACGGCGTTCGCGTTCGGCCTCGCGCTCGACTGGGCGCGGGCCGCGAAGGACGCGGACTTCGAGAGGCTGCTCGTCTCGCGCACGCAGGCTCTCTACCTGAAGGACACGGCCTGTCCTCTCGCGTACGAGCCTTCGGGACAGGACTTCCTCTCACCCTGTCTCGGGGAGGCCGATCTCCTGCGCCGGGTGCTCCCCCCGGAGGCGTTCGGAACCTGGCTGTCGCGGTTTCTCCCGCAGATCCCGAAGACGCCGTCGCCGAAGTGGCTCGAGGTCGCGACGGTCACGGACCGTTCCGACGGCAAGCTCGCGCACCTCGACGGCCTGAACCTGAGCCGGGCCTGGATGCTCGAAGGCATCGCGGCGGGGCTCCCGCCCAAGGACCCGCGCCTCGCGTCCCTCCGCGGCGCCGCGCTGTTCCACCGCACGGCGGGGCTCGCGGCCGTCACGGGAGAGCACTACGAGGGCGGGCACTGGCTCGGGACGTTCGCCGTCTACCTCACCACGTCCCGCGGACTGAAATAGTCCGAACCCGGAAAACGCCAGCGATTGGCCCTTCGGGGGTTTGGGGGCACCGGCCATGGTGCCCCCAGGTCACTTCAGCTCAACACCCGAGCTTGTCGACCAGCTCCTTGACCGCTTCGGCGGACTTCTTGAGAGCCGCGTCCTCCTCGGCGGTGAGCTTGATCTCGATGATCTTCTCCACGCCGTTGGCGCCGAGCACTGCGGGCACGCCGACGTACAGCTTGTCGATGCCGTACTCACCCTCGAGGTACACGGCGCAGGGCATGATCTTGCGCTTGTCGTTGAGGATCGAGTCGGCCATCTCGACGGCCGCGGCCGAAGGCGCGTAGTACGCCGAGCCGGTCTTCAGGAGGTTGACGATCTCCGCTCCGCCCGTCGCGGTGCGCTTGCAGATCGCGTCCACCCGCTCGGCGGACATGAGCTCGGTGATGGGGATCCCGGCCACGGTCGAGTAGCGCGGCAGCGGCACCATCGTGTCGCCGTGGCCGCCCAGCACGAACGCGTGGATGTTCGTCATGGAGACGTTCAGCTCCATGGCGATGAACGCCCGCATGCGCGCGCTGTCCAGCACGCCCGCCATGCCCAGAACCTTGTTCTTCGGCAGGCCCGACACGCGGCGGGCGACCTCCGTCATCGCGTCGAGCGGGTTCGTGACGACGATGATGAACGCGTCCGGGGAGTGCGCGATGAACTTGCGCGTGGCGTCGGCCACGATCTCCTCGTTCTTGCGAAGGAGGTCGTCGCGCGACATCCCGGGCTTGCGGGCGAGGCCCGCGGTGATGATGCAGAGGCTCGACCCCGCCGTCGCGGCGTAGTCGTTCGCCCCCGTGATGGTGACATCGAAGCCTTCCACGGCTCCGGACTGGTACATGTCGAGGGCCTTGCCCTGGGGCATGCCTTCCACGACGTCCACGAGGACGACGTCCGCGAGCTGCTGCTCGGCGACGCGCTGCGCGGCCGTGGCTCCCACGTTGCCGCCTCCGATGACGGTGATTTTTCGACGCACTCTGTTCCTCCTCAAGCCTCGGGCGGGGCCCTACGGCCCTGCGACCCACCCGAAAGATACAGCGTTTCGGGAGCCTTTGGGGGGCCCGGGACACGCCTCGGGGCCGGTGCCTCTCGTCACGCGGAACGCGTACTTCGTCCCCGGGCGGAACGTCCGGACCGGTTCCTGCGTATAGGATGTCAGCGACGTCGAGGATGCGAACCGAGTTCACGTTTACCGCCTGGAAGATGAGCCAAAGCATCGCGCACTCCCTTTGTGCCGCGGTGGAGGGCTACGGGCTCCGGCGAACGGAAGCGGGCAAGCGCCTCTGGACGGCCGCCGTTCACCTTCCCTCCCTCGTGGACCAGGTGCGCGAGAACGCCGGCGGGGGCCGCCAATCGGCTCTGGAAGCGGCCCGGCAGCACCTCTGCGAGGTCGAGGCGCTGCTCGGTCAGGCCCCCGACCTCCCCGAGGTCGACCGCCAGGCGCTCATCGCAGAGATCTCGGGCCTGAACGCCCAGCTCGGCTGAATTTGATCTCGGGGTTTCTCGATCCCCCGAACCCCCACCGGAGAGCGACCTACTCCGCTACCAAATGCTGGAGGGCGTCCGTGGGGCTGTAGTCGTCGGTGAGCACGGGCACGCCGGCGACGGGATAGGGCCCGGGAAAGAACCGGGCCGCCCAGAGCATCATCTCGGGCCTCGAAGCCGTTCTCGCGAGGGGGAACGCCCGGCTCCGGAGATCTTCCTTCCGGAGACCCGGCGCGTTCGTCGCGATGACGATGGCGTTCCCGAAGAAGACCGGGTGCTGGTCCACGAGCTCGTCCTGCAGCACGACGACGCCGGGGAACACCTCCTGCAGCGTCTTCACCGCGGCCCAGAAAAGAGCGTTGCGCGCTCCCGTGAGGCCCCCCACGAAATTCGCGACGAAGACGCCGTCCGGCGAAAGCCGGGATCGGCACAGCTCGAAAAATTCGCGCGTCGTGAGGTGGAACGGAACCCCCTCGGAGAAGAAGGCGTCGAGAAGGATCGCGTCCGTCCGCCCGATCTCCCGCTCGATCACCCGCCGCCCGTCGCCGATCAGGATCCGCGAGGTCCCGTCGGCGCGGTACCCGAAGTACTCGCGCGCGACCTCCACGACCTCGGCATCCAGCTCGATCGTCGTGGTGCGGATGCCCGTGGGCTCGAGGAGCTGCGGCAGCATGCCGGCTCCGAGCCCGATGATCACGACCTCCGCGGGCGTCCGTTCCGAGGCGCCGAGCGCGAACGCGAGGCCGTCGGTGTAGTTCGGCGGCCGGCGCCCCGAGCGGCCGATCGGCAGGAAACCCTGGGCGAGCCGGTCGAACAGCATCGCCCTCTTCCCGTCCTGCTCGAGCACCTGGATGCGGTGGTAGGCGGTTTCCTTGTCCAGCACGATCTTCGTCAAGGAATCTCCAAGGGGTCGCCCTGCCCGCAACGCTGCCAGCGATCCGAAGGTCAGGAAGCCGGCGAGAGCGTAGAGCATCGCCCGCCGGAACGTGAACGCACCGGGCACGAGGAGTCCGGCAACGAGGAGCCCGGCCGCGAGCCCGCGGATCACCGCGGACGTGCCGAACGCGGGGAGGAGATGGAACGCGGTGGCATACGTCCCCAGGATCGACCCCGCGGCGGAAACGGCCGCGAGCCGGCCGGTCGTGCTCCCCACCGAGTCGAGGCTGCTCACCGCGAGCTTGGCCGCAAGGGGCGTGACGGCCCCCAGGAGGACGCACGGCAGGCCGAACAGCAACGCGGACGCCAGAAGAACCTGGAATCGCTCCGGCAGCGGTGACCGCGACACCGCCTGGAGAACGGGTCCGCTCGCCGGGACGAGGACCGCGAGGCTGAGCGCTGTCGAGAAAAGGAGGTCCGCGAGGAGCCGGGATCCGGGCCGCCGATCGGCCAGACGTCCACCCGCCGCGTATCCGATGGCGAGAGCCGCGAGGAACGTCGTCACGAGAGCGCCCCACACGAAGATCGAGCCCCCGTAGACGGGCACGAGCACTCGACTCCCGGCCATCTCGAGGCTCATGAGCACCGCGCCCGCCACGAAGACGGCGGCCTCGAGCCGGAGCAGAGATGCCCTCGTCATGCCCGGACTATCCCATCATCCTCCGACTACACTTCCGCCGCGTGAGCCCACGAACCGTCGTGCGGGCGTACGCGCTCTCGGGCGCGGCCGCACTCGCCTACCAGACCGTCTGGTATCACGCCCTCGTCGATGCGCTCGGGGCCTCTGGAACCACGTTCCTCGTGGTGCTGTGCTCGTTCATCGGCGGCCTCGGACTGGGGTCGTTCCTCTCTCCCCGCGTCTACGGCTGGCTGGAGCGCAGGACCGGTCGCCGGGGACTCGTCCACTACGGGCGGACGGAGCTCGTCCTCACGCTCCTGGCGCTGGTCCTCCTGGCGCTCGTTTCGGCGCCGCTCACCGGCATTCTCGGCGAGCTGCCTTACGTGGACTCCGTGGTGCACGGGATCCCGCCGGCGGGCGGGATCCCCGTGCGGGTGCCGTCCGCCGCCTACGAGACCCTGCGCCTGGGGATCGCGATTCTGGCCGTCGGAGTGCCGACGACGCTCATGGGGCTCACTTTTCCCTACCTCGTGAGCTTGTTCCCGGAGGAGCCCCGCTTCGCGAGCCGGCTCTACGCGGCGAACACGCTC
>JAEUQS010000538.1 GCA_016789625.1 Acidobacteriota bacterium
TCCTGGAGCACGCAGGGGAGCTACACGCTCACCTGCATCGTGCGGGACGCTCAGGGCGTCTCGGCCACCGCCAGCCGCACGGTGACGGTCGTCCGCGCGCCCACCCTCACGATCACACCGGGCAACCCCGTTCTCTACAAGGGGGGGTCGGTGCTCCTCAGGGTCTTCATGAACACCCTGCAGACGACGAACACGACGGTCACGATCGTCTCGGCCGACACCAACATCGCGACGGTCACGCCGAGCGTCCTGATTCCCCCCGGCGACAACTCCACGTTGTTCGAGGTGGAGGCCAAGACGGTGGGCGCAACGCGCATCACGGCCAGCCTCCCCGCGGCCCTCGGCGGCGGCAGCGCCTCGACGACCGTCACGGTGACCGCCGGGCCGCTCATCTCGATCACGCCGCTGGCCGCGTACGTGGCTCTCGGCGGCTCGTTCGACTACACGCTCACCATCTCGGACAAGCAAGCCACCAACACGTCGATCTCGCTCTCGAGCCTCAACATCCTGGTAGCGAGCCTTCCGCCCACGGTGGTCCTCCCCGCCGGCGCGCTTTCGGTGAGCTTTCCGGTCAAGGGCGAGGCGCTCGGCACCACGACGATCAAGGCAGCGCTCCCCCCCGAGCTGGGCGGCACGTCCGTCACGGCGGCGTTCACCGTGGGCACGTCGACCTTCCCGCGACTCACGCTCTCCCCCACCTCGCTGACGCTGGCGCCCGGAGAGACGGGCAGGGTCACCGCGACGCTGAGCACGGCGATCGACGGCGGCGTGACCGTCACGCTCGCAAGCTCGAATCCCTCGGTCGCGACCGTCCCGGCGTCGGTTCCGATCACGCCCGTGAACCTCACCGCGAGCTTCGACGTGAAGGCGCTCGCGCCCGGTGTCACGACCCTCACCGCGACCTTGCCCGCCAACCTCGGCTCCGGCTCGTGGACCCTGCCCGTCCAGGTCACCGGCTGCGCGGCCGCGGGCGCGCCCACGATCTCGGTGGGTCCGCCGCGCATCCCGGGCGGCTCGAACCTCCTCGTGAAGTGGACCGCCGCGTCGAACCTCGCGGGCTCGTATCTCCTCGAAGCCTCGACGAACGCGAGCTTCACGGCACCGCTTTTCTTCACCGCGCGCACGAAGGCCCTCTCGGCCCTCGTCCCGACCAGCTCCGTCTCCTCGGAGCAGGTGCTCTACGTGCGCGTCAAGGCCATTCAGGACTGTGGAACGGTCACGCCCTCGGCCGTCGTCACGGTGCGGCTCTCTCCGGCGATCGCGCGGTTCCTGTTCACGCGGGGTGCCGCCCCGCTCGGCGCGCGCGTCGGCGGCACCCCGCCGTCCACGACCGTCGTCGTGAGGAACGCCGGCGGCGCTTCCGGCAAGATCACGCTTCTCGCCCGCGGCAGCTTCTTCGACGTCTCGCCCGTCGAGGCCGAAGTTCCGGCTGGCGGCGAGACCACTCTGACCCTCACGGCGCGGGCGAGCGCGCTGACGGCCCCGGCGGCTCTCGTGGGGGCGCTCGAAGGCAGCTCGGGCAACCAGAAGATCGCGACCTCGGTGAGCCTCACCGTCACCGCTCAGGAACCCGGCGGGAACGCCGGCCGCAAGGCCCGCGCGACGGCCACGACGGTGCTCTTCCAGGCGCCGGAGGGCCAGAACCCCGCGCCGCAGACGATCGACGTCGCGATCCCCGGCCTCGCTGCCGGACAGTCGCTCGAGCTCGCCCCGCGCATCGGTCCCGGAGGGAACTGGCTCGACGTCACCGGCTCCTTCGTGGTGCCTCCCTCGGGCACCGTTCGCCTCACGCTCTCGGTGGACCGCAGCCGCCGCACGGAGAGCGACGGGCCCACGCCGCCGTATCGCACGCTGCTGACGCTGCAGCCGGTCGGCGCGGCACCGGAAGACGCGGCCGTCATCGAGGTTCTCGACGCGCCGCGCCCCAACGTGACGGCGGGTGGAGGCCGCACGCGGCGTCCCGGCAGTCCCGGCGACGCAGACAGGCTCGTTTCGCCGGCGCTCACGGGCGGGTCGTTCATCGTGCCCGTCTGCGTGAAGAGCGGCGGCAGCTTCGGGGCTGCGTTCTTCTCCGACGGCTGGGTGCGCAACATCACCAGCGAGCCCGTGGCCGCCGACTTCTACTACACGCCCGACGGCAAGGACGGCCTCACCGACAGCGGCGTCCTCAAGTCCACGATCACCATTCCAGGAAGCACCACCGTGCGGCTCTCCGACATGCTGGCCGCGCTCTTCGACGTCACGGGCTCGGGTCAGGTCGAGCTCCGGACGGCTTCCCCGGAGGCCCTCACGCTCCGCACGGCCGTCGAATCCGTCACGGGCGGGGACCCGGCGCTGCGCTTCGGCACCGAGATCCCGACGGTCGCCTCGGGCAGCGGCACGGGCCGCGGACTCTCCCCGCTCGTGATCCCCGGGATCCGCGGCGATGCCACGTTCCGCACCAACCTGCTCCTCGCCGAGACGACGGGCGCCCCCGTGGACGTGCTGATCTCCGTGTACGACGCGCTCGGCACCCGGCTCGGCTCCACCACCGCGAGCGTTCCCGCGTACGGCAAGGTCCAGATCAACGGGCTCGTGAGCGCCGTCTCGGCCGGCGCGACTCTCGCGCTCGGCTCGGCCGAGGTCTCGGTGACGGCCGGCTCGGGCCGGGTCGTTCCCCTCGCGACCGTGCTCGACAACCGCTCCAACAGCTTCTCCGCGCTGCGCGGAAACACCGTCGGAGGGGAAGGCGCCCGCTCGGCGCTCGACCTTCCGACGAGCTACGCGGTGCCCGCCGCGGTTCGCACCCTGGGCGCGTTCAACACCCAGTTCCTCACGGGCCTGACTCTCGTGAACGGCGTGGGCTCGCCGGCGCGCCTCACGCTCTCGTACATCTACGTGGACCAGGACGATTTCAACCAGGTGAAGACGGTCGCCAAGGACGTGACGATTCCCGGTCGCGGCTCCCTGCCCGTCGACAAGGCCGACGATGTGATCCTCAACCTCTTCGGCGTCGGCAACCGCTCGTACG
>JAEUQS010000595.1 GCA_016789625.1 Acidobacteriota bacterium
CACCTCGCGAACGCCCAGGGAAGCGTCGCCGAGCAGCTCACGACGCTCGTCTCGGGCACGCTGATCGGCGCGTTCTGGACGGCCCTCTTCGTGCTGACCCGGAACCTGTGGGTGGTGACGGCGCACCATGCCGCCTGGAACTTCGCGATCATCCTGAGCGGGGCGCCCCTCTCGGGCCTCGGAGCCTGGCGGGAGATGGGGCTCGTCGAGATGCGCGACAGAGGTCCGGGCTGGCTGTCGGGCGGCATCTTCGGGCCCGAGGATTCGATCCTCACGATCGCCCTGATGGCGGCCGGCATCGCCGTGGTCCTGCGGTCCCACCGGACCGCCGCGCGGCCCGGGCGGGGTCCCAACGACTGACGGGGCGTTTCGGAGCGCGCCGGTATCATCCCGGCGCCCCGATGAGCATTGCCCCCGGCACCCGGCTCGGCTCGTACGAGATCGTGTCCCCTCTCGGCAGCGGGGGAATGGGAGAGGTGTACCGGGCCCGCGACACGAAGCTCCAGCGGGAGGTCGCCATCAAGGTGCTCCCGGGGCACCTCTCGAAAGACACCGCCGCTCTCGCCCGCTTCGAGCGCGAGGCGCTGGCGGTCGCGTCGCTCTCGCACCCCAACATCCTCGCGATCTTCGACTTCGGCCGCGAGGGCGGCCTCGTGTACGCGGTCACCGAGCTCCTCGAAGGGTCCACGCTCCGCGACGCGATGGAGAAGGGGCCCATCCCGCAGCGCCAGGCCGTGGACCTCGCGATGCAGATCGGCCGGGGCCTCGCCGCCGCGCACGACAAGGGAGTCATCCACCGCGATCTGAAGCCCGAGAACCTGTTCGTCACCCGCGACGGGCACGTGAAGATCCTCGACTTCGGCCTCGCCAAGAGGGTCGATCCGGCCCCGGGGTCCGAGGACGACACGAGCATGCCCACCACGTCGGGCCGCACCGAGCCCGGCACCGTGATGGGAACGATGGGCTACATGTCGCCCGAGCAGGTGCGCGGCCAGGCCGTGGAGGCGCCCAGCGATCTCTTCTCGTTCGGGGCCGTGCTCTACGAGCTCCTCTCCGGCAAGCGGGCGTTCCGCAAGGACTCCGCCGCGGACACCATGGCCGCGATCCTCATGCTCGAGCCGCCGCCGCTCTCGGGCACGGGCCGCGAGATTCCGCCCGCGCTCGCGCGCATCGTGGAGCGCTGCCTGGAGAAGAAGGTCGCGAGCCGCTTCGGGTCGGCCCGCGAGGTCGTGAGGGCGCTCGAGAACCTCTCCACCGCGACCCACTCGAGCCCTTCGCCGGCCTTCGTCTCCGGCGGCCTCCGGAGAATCGTGATCGCGATCGTGGTGGTCGTCCTGCTGGGCACGGCGGCTCTCTACGCGCTCCGGCGGGACGCCGGCCCGGAGGCCGCGCCGCTCGAGACCGGGCCCAAGCGCATCGCCGTGCTGCCGTTCGAGAACCTCGGCGAGGCCAAGGACGACTACTTCGCCGCCGGCATCGCCGACGAGGTGCGCGGCAAGCTCACCACGCTGCCGGGCCTCGAGGTCATCGCGCGGGGCAGCTCCATGCCTTACAAGGGAACCACCAAGAGCCCGCGCGCCATCGCGCGGGAGCTGGGCGTCCGCTACCTCCTCACCGCGACCGTGCGCTGGGAGAGGGAGGAGGGCCGCAGCCACGTGCACGTGAGCGCCGAGCTCGTCGAGGTTTCGGGGCAGGGGGCTCCCGCCACGCGCTGGCAGCAGCCGTTCGAGGCCGAGCTGACGGGCGTGTTCCGCGTGCAGGCCGACATCGCCTCGCGGGTGGCCCGGGCGCTCGACGTCGCGCTCTCCTCGCTCGCCGAGAAGAGGCTGCTCGAGCGGCCCACGCAGAGCCTCGAGGCCTACGACGCGTTCCTCCGCGCGGAGGCCGTCTCGAGCGGCCTCGGCGTCACCGATCCGCCCAGCCTCCGCCGCGCCCTCGCCCTCTACGAGGAGGCCGTCGCGCTCGACCCCGCGTTCGCGCTGGCCTGGGCCCGGCTCTCGATGGCCTGCGGCCGCCTGTACGTCAACAGCACGCCCACGCCCGCCCTCCTCGCCCGCTCGCGGGAGGCCGCGGACCGGGCGCTCGCGCTCGCGCCGAACCGTTTCGAGGGGCACCTCGCCTACAGCTCCTGGGTCGGCGCCGCGCGGCGCGACCCGGACGAGGAGCTCGAAGCTCTCGCGAAGGCCCAGCGCCTCGCGCCCGCGAACGCCCAGGTCCTCACGGCCGTGGCCCTTCTGGAGCAGTCGCTCGGCCGCTGGGACGCGAACCTCGAGCACCTCCGGCAGGCCGAGCGGCTGGACCCCCGCTCCGTGCTCACGAAGCGCCGGCTGGCGCTCGCGTACCTCCTGCTGCGCCGCTATCCCGAGGCGCGCGCCGCCATCGACGAAGGGCTCGCGTTCGCGCCCACGAACCTCGTGCTCCTCGAGCTCGGAATCCTCACGTCTCTCGCGCAGGGCAACCTCGCCGAAGCGCGGGCCGCCCTGAAAGCGGTTCCCGAGGGAGTTTCTCCCAAGGCCCTCATCGCGCACCTCGTGCAGTACGACGACGTCGCCTGGGCGCTCGAGCCCGAGGCGCGCAAAGCGCTGCTCGGCCTCACGGCCGCCGCGTTCGACGACGACCGGGGCGTCTTCAACCTGTGCCTGGCGCGTGCCTTTGCTCTCGAAGGTGACGCGGCCCGCGTGAAGGTCCA
>JAEUQS010000629.1 GCA_016789625.1 Acidobacteriota bacterium
CTCCGTCGAAGGCGCTGGCGATCACCTCGTCCATGGTGCGCACCTGATACGGCGGGACGTCCTTGTCGACGTTCGCGAGCACGCCCCGCACGCCGGCGACGAGGTCGCGCTGAGGCAACGCGGACCGCACCAGGAGCGTGAAGGGCCGGGGCGGCAGCGGCGTGCCGAGCGGCAGGTAGACGTGCGCCGGCGCGGGCGCCGTCGCCTCCTTCTGCTTCACGTCGCCCACGATTCCGACGATGCGCCAGCCGTTCTCCCCTCCCACGAATACGACCTGCCCGATCGCGTTGCCCTTGGGCCAGTAGCGCGCGGCCATCGTGGCGTTCACGAGGATCGGCGGAAGCGGCGCTTTCGTGTCCTTCGCGAGCGCATCCAGCATGGGGACGACGTTGCGGATGTCGTCGTCCGTGAAATCGCGCCCCTCCCTGAGCGGGATTCCCGCCGTTCGGAAATACCCGGGACTGACGTCTGTGAAGGAAGCGATGCGGCGCGCGTCCTGGAACTGCTTCTCGTCGGGGAACGCGATATCGCCGCTCATGGTGTTCTCGAGCGGCAGCCCGCCCACCGACGCCACGGAGTCGACACCCGCGAGCTGCCCGGCGTCGCGCACGATCTGTTGCGTGAGGCGGGCCCGCTCGGCCGGGTCCGGGTACTTCGCGCCCGGGAGAAAGACCTTGAGCGTCAGGAGGTTCCGCGCGTCCACGCCCACGTCGATGCGCAGGAGGCGCGAGAAGCTCTGGAGGAGCGCCCCGGCCCCGATGAGGAGAATGAACGACAGCGCCAGGACGCCCACCACGAGCGACTCGCGCACGGCGCGCCCGCTCCACCCCGAGGGCGAATCGGTCCGCACGCCGCCCCGCAGGTTGTCGAAGCGGCTCCCGCGCGAGAGGAACGGCACGAGGCCGAAGACGAGGCCCGTGAGCGTCGCCACCGCGAACGCGAAGAGCAGCACGCGGCCGTCGAGGGTGATGAGGTCGGGGCGCGGAAAGTACGACGCGCCCAGCGTTCGCGCGAGATGCAGCGTTCCCGCGGCGATGCCGAGCCCGAGCACCGCGCCCGCCGTGGTGAGCACGACGGATTCCGTCAGCAGCTCCCGGGCGAGCCGCCCCTCCCCCGCGCCCAGCGCGGCCCGCACCGCCAGCTCGCGCGCGCGGCCCACGATCCGGGTCATGAGAAGGTTCGCAGCGTTCGCGCAGGCGATCCCGAGGAGGAGCACCACCGCGCCGAAGAGCACGAGCAGCGGCTTTCGCACCTTGGCGCTCGCGTCCGCGCGGATCGGGACGACGCGGGCGTCGATCCCCGCGGTCGTGTCCGGGTACATCCGCGCCAGCTCCTTGGCAATGGAGTGCACTTCCGCGTTGGCCTGCTCCGGCGTCACGCCCGGCTTCAGACGCCCGATCACGCGGTACTGATGGAGGGCCCGATGGCCGAGGTTCGCGTCGGTGAGGTCGAACGGAACCCACAGCTCGGCCTTCTCGGGAAACGAGAACGCCGCGGGCATGACCGCGACGATGCGGTATGCGTCGCCGTTGAGCCGCGTGGTGGACCCCACGACGTCCTCGCGCGCGCCGAAGGCCCGCCGCCAGAGGCGCTCGCTCAGGATCGCGAGCTTTTCGCCGCCCACGGGCGTGCCCTGTGGCAAGACGCCCAGCCGAGGCTGCGCGCCGAGGAGCGTGAAGAAATTGGGTGTGATCTTCGCGCCGTCCGCGCGGACGGGCTCGGCCACCTCGCCCACGTTGAAGCTGCCCGACCAGGTGGACACGGCGAGATCGGAGAAGCTCTTCGACAGGCGGCGGAAGTCGGCGAAATCAGGTCCGCTCGTGGGCGCCTGGTCGCCCGCCTGGCGCGCGCGCCACAGCACGACGAGGGAGGCCGGATCGCGGTACGGCGGCTCTTTCAGGAGCAGCGCGTCGACGATCGAGAAGATCGCCGTCGTGGGTCCGATGCCGACGGCGAGCGTCACGAGGATGACGAACGTGAAGCCCGGGGCCCGGCGCAGAGAGCGCAGCGTGAAGAGAACGTCGCGGATCATCGGGTGCCCTCGGCCGGTCGATTCATGCCGTCCGCGGTGCAAGGTCGCGTGCCATAGCGCACGCACCGTTGCTCAGCGACTTACATTCGGCTGGATCCGCCCGGTGTCCGGATTCGGGACGTCTGCGTCCCAGATGCGGACGTCCGATCAACGTGGGTCTGCGTGGATCTGCCCCAGCAACCAGTCCATGCAGGCGAGATGCTGACTATCGTGGCTCGCCAGGTAATGGACGAGAGATCGGAGTGTGATGGCTCCGTACTCACCGAACGTCCCCCGCCGCGCGAGCTGGTCCTCGGTGAAGACGCGCACGAGCTCGACCGTCGCGTCGCGGGCTGTTCTGAACGCAGCGAGGATGTCCTCGGGATCGGCCCGATCGTAGGCTCCGCCCGAAGCCAGTTCGTAGCTGTCGAGCGAGACGAGCGACGGGTTCTCTTCGGAGACCATCCGCAGGAACCTCACGTGATAGCCCTGCACCTCGATGTCGCGCACGTGACAGACCTGACCCAGTGGCGAGAAGCGCTCACCGGGAATGCCCTCCCAGGAAGGAGGGACCCAAGTCCGGTGGCTCGAAGGCACCAGGTTGAAAACAGCCTCGAGCCGGTCGGGCATGGCGGCCAGGCCGGCCAGGGTCGCGTTCGCGATGGTCATCCTGATCCTTCCATGCTCCTGGCTAGTTAGTCCACTGTGCGGACCGTGGTCTGCCTGCGCCGGTCGACGGTGAGCTGGGTGACGTCGGCCCGGGAGTAGTGGCCGGCGGGATCGAAGTTCTGCCGTTCGCGCCGCACGCTCTCCTCGTCGAGCGTCACGACGAGGAGAGCCTCATCCCCCGCCACCGGCTCGAGCAGCCAGGTGCCGTCGGGGTTCGCGGCGCAGGAGCCGCCCTCGGCGGAAACCTCTGGCAGCGCCGCCCGGATCTCCGCGGCGTGCGGAACGGAATCGGGCACGTCGCTCCGGCGCAGCATTCCACACACGGAGAGCACGTACGACCGCCCCTCGCGCGCGAGGAACCGCGTGATGTCCCGCGTGTTGCGCTCGCTCCCCGGCCAGATCGCGACGTGCAGGTCCTCGCCGAGACCGTAGAGCGCGGCTCTCGGGAGCGGCATCCAGTTCTCCCAGCAGTTCAGGGCCCCGAGCGTGAAGGGACCTACGGGCTGCACGCGCAGGCCGTGGCCGTCTCCGGGCGCCCATGTGAGCCGCTCCTCGTACGTGGGCACGAGCTTGCGATGGACGTTCCGCACCTCGCCCTCGGCGTCGATGAAGACGAGGCTCGCGTAGCCGCTGTGGCCGCCCCGGTCCTGCGGCCGCTCGAGAACGCCGAGCACCACCGCGAGGCCTCCGGCCCGCGCCGCGTCGCGCACGCCGTCGAGATGGCCGGCCTCGAGCTGCACGGCGTTTTCGAGGTAGTGGGCATGAAGGTCCTTCTGGAGCGGTGAGTCGAAGCGGGCGCCGTTCGTGTGCTCGATCCAGAAGGGATAGCCGGGCACCAGCGTCTCCCCGAAGGCGACGAGCCCGCAGCCCTGCTGCGCGGCCTCGTTGACACGCGTGACCACCTTCTCGAGCGTGCGCTCGCGATCCAGCCACACGGGTGCGATCTGGGCGAGTCCGGCCTTGAGGATTCTCGAGGGTCTCATGAAGCATCTGGACGATAGCAAGGCCTCTTCGGCGTAGGTACCCTGCGAGACCAAATGAGAGTTCTCCGCCTCGTCCTTGTGTTCGTATCGTTCGCCGCGCTCCCGCTGGCGGGCCGCCCGCAGACCGAAACCACGGTGGCCCCGGTCACCACCGTCACCGCCTCGGTCGAATCCAAGGCTCTCGCCGACCCGGCCGCGCCGTTCCGCACACTGAAGCTCTCGGGCCGCGGTATTGCGGCCGAAGGCAAGACGTTCAAGGCCGGCGCCGGCACCTACACGTTTGCGAGCGGCCGCTTCTCGGAAATCGTGTCGGACTCCGGCGCGCCCACCGGCTATTTCTTCAGCGGCGCCGGCCAGCTCGTCTGGGCGGCCGACGAGCCCGCGGGCGTCGAGCTCTACGGCAGGAACGCCAAGCGGGTCGGCGGCTTCGAACCGAGACCCGAAGGCGTGGGCAAGGCGTTCACGGAGGCGGTGTTCCTGTTCTCCAAGGCCGCGACCCCGAACCTCGGCGAGCTCTCCGAAGGCGCGGCGACGGGCGACGCGCTCGCGAAACAGCTCACGCTGTTCCGCAACGACAACGTCGAGCCCTACGCACCCGCGCTCGCGGCCGCCGGCCCGAGCGGCGTCTACTTCGCGGGTCTCCTCGGCCTCGACGCATGGCACGTCGCCGACGCCGTGACGAGCGACGAGGAGGCGCTGTACTACGTCGATCGGCCCGCCGGGCTGCCCGTGGGCTACCCCGACCGGCGCTGGTCGTCGCGCATCGCGCGCCAGCCGCTCGGCCGCTCGCGGCGCATGCCGCCCCGCATTCCCTTCACGCTCCTCCACGTGGACGCGGACGTGCGCGACACCGGCGAGGTCACGGGCCACCTCGCGGTGAAGGAGAAGATCCGCATCGAGAAGCCCACCGCGACGCTCGCGTTCGAGCTGGATAGCGTGGACCGCTGGAAGAACGGAAAGAGCTACTCCACCCGTCTCCTCAAGGTCACGGACGAATCGGGCGCCGCGCTGCCCTTCACGTTCGCGAGGGACGTCCTCGTGGTGTTCCTGCCCGGCCTCTACCCGGCCGGAACCACGAAGACGCTGTCGTTCGAGTACGACGCGCCGTTCTTCGAGAGGGTCGGCGGCGACAATTACTGGGAGCTCGAGATCGCGTCGGGCTGGTACCCGCAGCCCCGGTCCATGAACGCCTCGAAGCACACGTTCCATGCGGTGGTGCGCACGCCCAAGGCGTTCACGGCCTTCGGCGCGGGCGACACGGTGCGCCGCGCGGTGGAGGGGGAAACCAGCGTCTACGAGGTGTCGCTGGACCGCCCGGTTCCGTTCGCGAACCTCCTGGCCGGCAAATACACCATCGAGGAGAGCACGGAGGACGGCGTCACCTGTCGCGTCGCGAGCTACGGCATGGCCAAGGGCTCGTCCGCCCGCAAGCTCCTCAACCTCTTCCACGTGTTCCGGAACTTCTACACGCTGCTTCTCGGCCCGTTCCCCTGGAAGGAATACACGATCGTCGAGATCAACACGTTCGGG
>JAEUQS010000656.1 GCA_016789625.1 Acidobacteriota bacterium
AACCTCGAGGACGTCCTCGACGCGGCCCGCTTCCGCGGTGTGCCGTCGCGGCGCGTCTTCGCGGGGGAGAGCTTCGAGGCCGCGGGGCTGCACTTCGAGGTCCTGGGTCCCCGTCGCGATCCGTATCCGCGGGCCGCGCGCAACAATGGCTCCGTGGTTCTGAGAACGCGCCTCGGCGCCCGTCGCGCGCTCTTCACCGGAGACGCCGAGAAGCTGGCGGAAGGCGAGCTGCTCTCGGCCGGCGGAGCGCTCGCGGCCGACCTCCTCAAGGTGGGTCACCACGGCAGCCGCACGTCCTCGGCCGAGGCCTTTCTCGCGGCCGTGAACCCGCGCCTCGCGTTTCTGGGGGCGGGAGCCACGAACCGCTTCGGGCATCCGGCCCCCGAGGTGCTGGAGCGTTTCGCGGCGCGCGGCGTGAGGGTCCTTCGCACGGACCTCCACGGCGACTTCGCGATCGAGATCGAGGGGCGCAGGGTGCGTCCGCTCTTCGCCCCGCACCCCACCGAGGGTTTCGCGCGATGAGCGCCTGGACGGGCGTTCTCGCGATCACCGGTCCCACGGCCTCGGGAAAGTCCGCGCTCGCGATGGCGCTCGCCGAGCGGCTCTCGGGCGAGATCCTCAACGCCGACGCGTTCGCCGTTTACCGCGGGCTCGACGCCGGCACCGCCAAGCCCTCCCTCGAGGACCGCGCGCGCGTGCCGCACCACCTCGTCGACGTGAAGGACCCTCGCGAGCCGTACAGCGCGGGGGAGTTCGCCACGGCGGCTCGGGCGATCGCGAAGGACGTCCTCGCGCGGGGGAAGCTGCCCATCCTCTGCGGGGGCACCGGCTTCTACGTCCGCACGTTCTTCGAGGGGCTCTTCGAGGGCCCGCTCCGCAACGAGGCCCTGCGTTCGGCGCTCGGTGCCGTCGCCGCCCGCCGCGGCCCGGCCTTCCTCCACCGGGCGCTCACGCTGCTGGATCCCGAGAGCGCCGCGCGGGTGCTGCCCGGAGACGCGGCGCGGGCGACGCGGTATCTCGAGATCGCGTTCGAGACGGGGCAGCAGCCGAGCCGCCTGTTCCGGGAGAGGCCGGGGGTGGGGTGGGACGGCCCCGCCGTGAAGATCTTTCTCGAGTGCGAGCGGGCGGTCCTCGTCTCGCGCATCGAGGAGCGCTGTCGGCGCGAGATCCTGCCGAGGCTGCCCGTCGAGGTCGAGGGGCTCCTCGCGCGGGGCGTTCCCCCGGATGCGCCGGGCTTCTCGGCGATCGGCTACCGCGAGGCGGTGGCCTTCCTCGCGGGGGAGCTCACCGAGGCGGCGTTCGAAAGCGCGGTGATCCAGAGCACCCGGCGTTTCGCGAAACGACAAGAGACCTGGTTTCGCAAGGAACCCGGTCTCGTGAGGCTGAAGTTCGACGACCGTTTCCTGATACAGTCCTGCGTCTCATGGACAGAGTCGCTCCGCCGCCAGTGAGGCCCCGCGAGGGCCGCGACATGAGCGGTCCCAAGCCGCCGATCAACGTTCAGGACGGGTTTTTCTACCAGTTTCGCCGGGACAACACGCTCGTGGAGGTGACCCTCCTCACCGAGCGGGTGCGGGTGGGGCGGATCCGCCGCTTCGACAAATACGCCATGGTGCTCGAGGTCGACGGCCGGGAAGAGCTGGTTTACAAGCACGCCATCGCGACGGTCGCCCAGGTGGCGCATGCGTCCGCGGGGCCTCAGGCCGGGGGGCCGCAGGTCGCGCGCAGCCCGGAACCCGTCCGGCCAGCCGGAGCTTGATCGACCGCCGGCTCCCGATTCTCCGGGCCCTCGGCCTGGCCGCCCTCGCGGTACTCGTGGGCTGTGCCGAGGCGCCCCCCCCGGCGAGATCGGATGCGGTCCATGCGACGGGCGTGTTCGCGTTTCGCGATCCCCGCACCGGGGCTCCGGCCGCGCCCGCCCTCACCCCGAAGGAGGAGCGGCGCCTCGCGTCGGGCCTCGCGGCGCTGGATTCCGGCAACCTGGCCTCTGCCGAGAAGAGCTTTCGAAACGGAGGAAACGGAGGAGACGCCGAGCTGCCCACGGCGCTCCGGCTGGCTCTCGCGTACGTCGCTCTCCACCGCGACGACCGGGAGACGGCCCGGCAGGAGCTCCAGGCCCTGCTGGCGTCGCACCCGGACTACACGGCCGCGCTGGAGGCGAACGCCGATCTCGACGCGCTGGAGGGCTCCCTGCGCGACGCCGCATCGGGCTACCGCAAGGCGCTCTCACGTCTACCCGGAGACCGCCGGCTCGAGTCGCGTCTGGCCGAGGTGCGCGGAAAGCTCGTCGCCGAGCGGCGCGCCGAGGCCGAGAAGGCGCTCACCTCGGGAGAGCTGGAGACGGCCCGTCGCCTGGCCCTCTCGCTCCTGGACCTCGAGCCCACCTCGCCCGCGGGCTATCAGGTTCTCGCCCGCGCGGCGGAAGGGAACGGAAAGCTCGAGGACGCCTACTCCTGGGCCGTGCGGGCTCGCGCCATCGATGCCAGCGATCCCGCGTGGACGGAGGTCGTCGCGGACCTCGCCGCGAAGACGCACCGCTGGGCCGACGCGATCGCGCTCTACGACCAGCTGGCCGCGCGCGACGAGGCGTTTCGCCCGAAGGCCGACGAGGCCCGCCTCGAGTTCCGGCTCCAGAACCTTCCGGAGCTTTCGCAGAAGGCCGTGCGGTCGCCGCGGGTCACCCGGGCCCAGTTCGCCGTGCTGCTCTCGGCGTTCGTTCCGGAGGTGCGGGATTCGCCGGTGCCACCCCTCGCGGAGATCGCGGTCGACGTCGTCGACCGGGCCGACCGGGCCCAGCTCCTCCGTGCCGTGGGGCTCGGCTTCTTCGACGTCTCGAGGGACTCGCACCGCATCGGGACCGAGGTCTTCGTCCAGCGTTCCGAGATGCCCGCGCTCCTCCAGCGGCT
>JAEUQS010000739.1 GCA_016789625.1 Acidobacteriota bacterium
GGCCTCCGCGGTCGCCGTGGAGACCCAGCTCTTCCCGGCGAACCTCTCGTGGATCAGCGACTACTACACGGCGGGCAGCGGCACCCTCGAGCTGGCCAGCCGGCTGGGCCGCGACGAGAGCTCGTCACTGTACGGATACCGGGTCTCTCTGTTCGCCGTCTTCCTCGCGCGGAGCCACGGCGGTCTCGACTTCCACCGCCGGGTCCTCGAACGGCACGTCTCCCAGCCGATCCTGCCCGCCGTCGCGGCAGCGCTCGGCGGCGAGGCCGAGCTGTCGAGGGCGTGGCTCGCGTTCGGGAGATCGCTGGTGGGACCCGACTGGGGAAGCTATCTGAGCGCCGAGGAGAGGCAGGCCCTTCAGAGACAGTACGACCTCCTGGGGCTGAGGCTCGACCCCACGCGAGGCGCGCTCTCCCAGGAGCGCCCCGAGACCCCGCTCTCCGTGTTTCTCTACGACGTGCGGGTCCTGAAGAACCGCCTGTCCGAGAACGGCAAGGGCAGCGGCCCGCTCCTCGTACGCCTCCTCGGTGGCGGCTCGCGGGCGCTCCACGTGATGGCCCCGGGCACGGGGGCGAACAGTGCGCCGGCGCCCGTGAACGCGCCCGCCCTGAGCCTCATCGACAGACCGGTGAACGTCTCCCTGACGGGCCAGGATCCCGCCGTCGAGATCCGCAAGGTCTCCCTGAAACGAGCGAGCGAGGTGACGACGGACCTCCTGCTGTGGCTCGTCGACGGCGAACGGCAGGAGAGCGGCACCCCGCTCGACGTTCGGGTCACCCTCCTGCTGCCCCCCGCGAACCTGCGCTTCGACGAGGGGCGCGGAAAGCTCCTGTGGGACGCTCATCCGCTCGCGGCGAGACAGGCGAAACCCGCGGCGCCCTTCGACGGCTACGCCGTCTACCGGAGGCTCCGCGACGATTCCGCGCCGGAGCTCATCGGCACGGTCCAGGATCCCGAGTACGCGTTGAAGCTGCCCGACGACGGCTGCGCGCGCTACGCCGTCGCCGCCCGGCTGAAGGCCGCCGAGGTGCGCGGCACGGCCGAGAGCGACAGAACCGACTGGCTGGCCGTCGAGCTGAAGGAGCCGCGCGACTTCCGGCTCGACGCGCGCCTCGAGCCGCGGTCCGGCGGCAGCGCCCGGGAGGGCGGCCCGGCGAAGACCGTCGTCGTCACGGCCAGTGAGGCCGCGCTCGGCATCCGGGGTCTCGAGATCGAGGCGACGGTCGCAGGCGAGACGAAGGTGCTCTACAGGAAGGAGCGGACGGCCGAGCAGCAGACGGCGGGCACGTGGCAACCCGAGGAGCCCGTCCACTTCACGCCGCCGGCTCCGGGAACGGGCTACAAGGTGGTGGCGCGCGCGTGGCTCTTGCCGCAGGGCCACCGCTGCTTCGACAGAGCCCGGCACCTCCTCGAGAAGGTGATCGCCGAGGAGAAGGGTGAGGCCCCGAAGGACGACGGAGAGTTTCGCACCATCGTGCAGGACTCGCGCTTCTTCAAGGGACCCCGCACGGCGATCGAGGTCGGCATCGGGACGGCCGCCTGCATCGGCACCGCGCCCACCAACCTCGGCAAGAGAACGGTCCTCACGTTCACGGAGCTGCCGAAGCTCGACGAGCTGAAGCTCGACGGCGAGATCCTCCTCGAGCTGAAGACGAAGTCCGAGCCCGGAGGTCCGAGCTTCTACGCGTTCTACGGCAGCGGCGGGCTCGTGACGTCGCAGTCGAACGTCACGGTCGCGACCGGGGTGAAGGACGGCTACCTGCCCGAGCAGCTCGACGGAAAGTGGGTCCTCGCGGCGGAGCGAAAGGCCTCGGACTCCCTGGACTGGCTCGTGGGCGGCGTCCTGAACTTCGACAAGGCCAAGGGCCGAGGCGGCTCGAACCTCACGCTCCTCTGCCAGAGCGGCAAGCCGGGCCCGGAGTCGTCGACGTCGCTCCAGATCCGCTGGACGTACCCCGTCGACTCCCTGTTCCAGCCGAAGGGCGCGGCCCCGCCCGCGACGAAGCTGTCGGACTTCGCCTTCGACGGCCGGTACCGCGTGCAGTACGAGCTGGGCGACTCCAAGGGCGTCTTCCTCGAAACCGTCGAGCGCGACCCGGGCTTCCGGCTCCGCACGTTCCAGCCCGCGTCGTCGATCACGGGCAACCGGGCCGACCGAAGGCAGAACCTCCCGCGTCTCGAGGGCGTCGTGGGCCCGGACGGCGCTTTCCGCTACACGCACCGCATGTGGAGCAACGAGTCGCGGGGGAAGCCGGCCAGGGAATTCAGGAAAGAGTCCGGGGAGGGCCACGTGGAGGTCGTCGACGGGCGGACGTTCCGCGTCGAGATGACGCTCGAAGGCAAGCCGATGACGGTGACGTACACGCGCCTTCCCTGAGACCTCTGCTACGCTGAATCCGCGTGAGCGGGACGCGGATCGGGACTCGGATCGCAGCGAGGCTCCTTCTTGCGGCCGCGTTCGGGATGGCACCGCGCGCGGAGGCGCTGGACCCGGACCGCCGGATCACCCAGCACATGCTCGACGCCTGGCAGACCGAGCAGGGGCTGCCGAGCAACGTCGTCTACGACGTCACCCAGACCCGCGACGGCTATGTCTGGCTCGCGACCGTCGGCGGCCTCACGAGGTTCGACGGCGTTCGCTTCACGGTGATCGACCGATCGTCCCACCCGGAGCTTCCGAGCGACTGGGTCCACGTGCTGCACGAGGACCGTGAGGGCCGCCTCTGGTTCGGCACCGACGGCGGCGGGCTCTTCCACCTGAAGGACGGGGTCGTGACGACCGTGGCCAGGCAGGTCGCCGGCGAGTTCCTCGTGAGGGCGATCCACGAGAACGACGACGGCACGTTCCTGATCGGCACCGAGGGCGGCGGCCTGAGCTGGCTGAAGGACGGGCGCTTCCTCACCATCACGAGGCGGAACGGCCTGCCGAGCGACGACGTCATGGCGATCCTCGACGACGGAAACGGGATGCTCTGGATCGGCACCTCGGGCGGCATCACGCGATTCCCGAAGGCCTCTCTCGCGAAGGTCTTCGCCGGGGGCGCCGCCCCGCTCGAGGCCTTCGACAACGGTGAGGGCCAGCTCGGAAGGATCAAGGTTCTGCTCGTCGATCGCGAGGGAGCGCTCTGGATCGGGTCCAACGGCGGCGCCCAGCGGTGGAAGAACGGCGTGCTCACCACGTTCGGAACGAAGGACGGCCTCCGGAGCAACGCGATCATCGCGTTCCATCAGGATCGCGCCGGCAACTTCTGGGTGGGGACGTACGGCGGTGGGCTCTCGCGCCTCCGGCCCGACGGAACGTTCGAGTCGCTCACGGCGCGGGAAGGCCTCACGGAGGACCGCGTCTTCGCGATCTGCGAAGACCGTGAAGGCAGCCTCTGGCTGGGAACGGGCAGCGGCGGGCTCAACCGCCTGCGCGACGGCAAGGTCCTGAGCTTCACGACGTGGGAGGGGCTCTCCTCGAACCACGTCTACTCGATCCTCGAGGACCGCGAAGGGGCGATCCTCATGGGCACGGTCGACGGCGGGCTGAACCGTCTGAAGGACGGCCGCGTCACGAGCGTGAAGAAGGCGGACGGGCTCCTCTCCGATTTCGCGGGCGGACTGTGCGAGGACCACCGCGGCCGGCTCTGGGTCGAGTCGCCTGCAGGGATCAACCGCATCGAGAACGGGAGGATCACGGAGGTCTCCTTCGGAAAGGGCATGCCCGCGCCCCCCACCCGGCCGATCGTGGAAACCCGTTCGCGCGACGTGTTGATGGCGCTCAGAGGGAGGGGCCTCGTTCGCCTTCCGGGGGGAGACGAAGGATCACCGCAGATCCTCGAAGGACTGCCCGATTTCCAGGTGATCGCGATCCTGGAAGGCCGCGACGGGAGCCTCTGGCTCGGGACGGACCGGGGCGGGCTCGTGAACGTCGCGGGGGGCGTCGTCCGGAGCTACAGACGCAAGGACGGTCTCTCGAGCGACCGGGTGTGGGCGCTTCACGAAGACGAAAGCGGCACGCTCTTCATCGGCACGTACGGCCGGGGAATGAACCGCCTGAAGGACGGCCGCATCACCCGGTTCACGACCTCCGAAGGGTTCGCCGAGGACGAGGTCGTCAGGATCCTCGAGGACGCGCAGGGCCTGCTGTGGATCGGCGGGGCGCGCGGTCTCTACAGGATCTCGAAGTCGGTGTTCGACGATCTCGCCGCGGGACGGCCACCGGCGGTGCCTCCGGTGCACTTCGGCATGCCCGAGGGCATGCGCATCGCAGAGACGTGCGCCGGCTCGCAGCCGAACGGATGGAGGGCGCGCGACGGCCGCATGTGGTTCCCGACGACGAAGGGCGTCGTCGTGGTCGACCCGGCGCGCATCCCGCGAAACCTCCAGCCGCCGCCCGTGTACCTCGAGAGCGTCACGGTGAACGGGGCGCCGCTCCCGGCCCCGGGCGCGGCGGGAAGCCTGGCGTTGCCGCCGGCCGACACGCTGGAGATCCGCTACACGGCCCTGAGCACGCTCGTGCCGCGCCGCGTGCGCTTCCGCTACCGTCTCGAAGGCTTCGACGCCGGCTGGATCGAACGCAGCTCGGACCGCGCGGACCGAATGGTGCGCTACACGAATCTGCCACCCAGGAGCTACACGTTCCGGGTCATCGCCTCGAACGACGACGGCGTCTGGAACGAAACCGGCGCATCGCTCGCGTTCTCGGTGCGGCCACGCGTCTGGCAGTCCTGGTGGTTCTACGCGGTCGTCGCCCTCTCTTTCGTGGGAGTCGGCGTCGCGGGACAGAGGGTGCGGGTCGCCCGTCTCAAGGCCCAGCGCGAGGAGCTCCACGGCATCGTCGCCGAGAGAACCCGCAACCTCGAGATCGAACGGCAGCGGGCGGAGACCGAGCGCCTCAAGGCCGAATCGGCAAACCGCGCCAAGAGCGTGTTCATCGCGAACATGAGCCACGAGCTGCGCACGCCGCTCAACGCGGTGCTGGGCTTCGCGCAGCTCATGGGACGCCGGAGCGGCCGCGACGAGGAAGACCTCGAGCACCTCGCCATCATCGGCCGGAGCGGAGAGCACCTCCTCGGTCTCATCAACGACGTCCTCTCGATCTCGAAGGTCGAGGCGGGCGCGGTGACCGTCTCGCCCACGACGTTCGAGCCCGCTCCCCTTCTCCGGGGCCTCGTCGAGATGCTGCGCGTGCGGGCGGAAGGGAAGGGTCTGGATCTCGTCTGCGATCCGCCGGAGGGTTTTCCGCCGGCGGTCACCGGCGACGAGGGGAAGCTCCGGCAGATCCTCATCAATCTCCTCGGCAACGCGGTGAAGTTCACCGAGAAGGGCCGGGTGTCCTTCCACGCGCGCTGGCAGGACGGGCAGGCCCGCTTCGAGGTCGAGGACACCGGCCCGGGGCTCTCCGCCGAGGAGATGGAGTCCCTTTTCCAGCCTTTCGTCCAGACGGAATCGGGCCGCAGATCGACTGAAGGGACGGGTCTCGGCCTTTCGCTCAGCCGCAGCTTCGCGAGGCTCATGGGCGGGGACGTCTCGGTCAGGAGCGAGCCGGGGAAGGGCTGTCTCTTCACGCTCGTCTTGCCGCTTCCGGCCGGAGAGGAGAGCGTCGCGGCTCGAGCGCGGGGAAGCCGGCGCCGCGTGGTGGGCCTCGCCCCCGGAGAGACGCCCCGCCGCATCCTCGTTGCCGACGACGTCCTCGAGAACCGGCTCCTCCTCTCGCGGCTCCTGTCGTCGACGGGTTTCCTGGTGACGGAAGCCGTGGACGGAGCGGAGGCCGTACGACAGTGGGAGAAGGAACGCCCCGACCTGATCCTGATGGACGTGAGGATGCCCGTCCTCGACGGCCTGGCCGCGACCCGGCGCATCCGCGAGGCCGAGGCCTCCCGGGGACCCTCGGAGCCGTCACGGCGGCCTGTCCGGATCATCGCGCTCTCGGCGAGCGCGCTGCAGCACGAGCGGGGCGACATCCTCGCCTCGGGCTGCGACGACTTCATCGCCAAGCCGTTCCGGGATGCCGCCATCTTCGAGAAGGTCGGCTCGCTGCTCGGCGTGCGCTACGAGTACGAGGCGGCCCCCGAGTCGAAAGGCCGGCAGGGCGGCGCCGGAAAGGCGGACGTCCTCACCCCCGAGCGGCTGGCCGCTCTGCCGGCGGAGCTGTTCGCCCGGCTGCGCGACGCCGTGACGGTGGGAGACGACGAAGCCGCCGCACAGGCAGCCGAAGCGATCGCCCGCGAGGACGCCGCTCTCGGTGAAGCGCTCGGCGAGGCCGTGCGCGACTTCCAGCTCAGCCGCCTGCTCACGCTGATGGAGAGCTCGAAGAATGAGGCGCCAGCCGGACGGCTATCCTCGCTCCGTGAGTGAGAGCGAGCGGCAGGCGGCCCGACTGAGGCTGATCCGGCTCCTCCAGGGCGCGTACTCCGGAGAGCTGGCCGCGTCTCACGCCTACATCGGGCACGCCCGCTCCGTGCGCGACGAGGCCGAGCGCAGCCGCATCCGGGCGATCGAGAACGAGGAGCTCGTCCATCGCGCGTGCGTGGGGAAGATGCTCGCGTCGCTCGACGCCGCTCCGAGCGCGGCTCGCGAGCGAATCATGCTCCGCGTGGGCCAGACGATCGGGCTCCTCTGCCGTGTCGGCGGCTGGTTCATTCCGATGTACGGGGCCGGACGGCTGGAGGCCCACAACGTGAAGGAGTACGAGGACGCGGCCGACGACGCGGTGAGGTGCGGACGGGACGACCTCGTCGAGGAGCTGCTCGTGATGGCCGAGGTCGAATGGGAGCACGAGCACTATTTCCGCGAGAAGGTCCTCTCCCACGCCCTCGGCCGGATCGTTCCCGTCTGGAAGGCGATCCCGCCGAAGGAGGCGATCCGCAGGTCGCATGCCGCGCGCCACGGCGCTCCCATGTCGCTCGCCCGGAGAGAGGGCGGTCTCGTCGCCGAGCTCGGAGGCCAGCCGCCTCACTTGACGGACGACATCGTGAGGGACACCGTCGAACGGTCACGGCGGTGATCGCCGGCCTGGGGATCGAGAGATTCAGCGAGGGGCCGACGTGTACCAGTAGGCCCAGGCGATGAACAGGGCCTGGAACGGCAGTCGCGCCCAGAGAAACGCCGGGGAGAACTTCTGGAAGTCCTGGGGATGGAGCGCCATGTGCACGTTCGCGGGAAACACGGCGATGAGGAGCGCGATGAGCCCCCAGGCCGCGAGCTGCGAGGTCCTGGGGTAGAGGAGCAGCGCGCCCAGCAGGATCTCGGCGGCGCCGCTCGCGTACACCATGGCGGAATGCCAGGGAATGTAAGGCGGCATGATCCGCACGTAGAACCGCGGGGACACGAAGTGGTTCACGCCGGCGGCCATGAACAGCACGCCGAGCACCACCTTGAGGATTCCGTGGATCGTCATCGTCTCTCCCCTGGCCTCCCGCCCCCGATTCCGATGGCGCCCATGGGATCGCGATGCCGTACGTCAACCGTACGTGAACCGGGGCGCCATTGGATCTGCGGGCTTGATAATCTCGGCTCGGCGGACCATCCGCCGGAGGTGCTGTGTGAAGGTCCCGAGCCGGCTCGTCGCGTCGATCGTCCCCGCGCTCCTCACGGTCACCGCGCCCGCTCCGGTCCGGGGGGACCTGGCTCCCGTCCCGCGGACCGCGGGGACCCGGGCCTACGCGGTCTCGACTGAGATCGTGGGCCGCGCGGACGGCCGCATCTCGGCCCGCATCGAGCTGCGCGATCTGGATTCGCGGCGGCTCGTCACGACCGCGAATACGCTCCTCACCCCCGGAGTAATGAAGACCCTGCCCGTGGCGGGCATTCCGGGCCTCGAGACGCGGATCTCGGTGAGCGCCTCGGGCCCGCGCGACCTGAAGTACTTCGTCGAGGTTCTCCGGCTGGGCGTCCTGGAATCGCGGCACGAGGGGGTCGTCGGCCTGGAGTGAGGCGGGCGTAGAATCCGCCCCAAACTAGGAGGTCCCATGAAGAAGATCCGTGTCGCAACCGCGCTCGCGCTGGCTCTCCCGGCGCTCCTCGCCACGTCGCTCTACGCAGAGTCCCACAGCGAGAAGAAGGGCGCCCCGCCCGCCATGTCACCGGCCCAGATGGAGGCCATGAAGGCCTACATGGCCGCCGCGACCCCGGGCGAGGCCCACAAGAAGATGGCCAAGATGGCGGGTAAGTGGAAGGTCAAGGTCTGGAGCCAGATGGACCCCTCGGCGCCGGCCGAGACGTCCGAGGCTACCGCCGAGTTCTCCATGATGCTCGGCGGCCGTCACATGGTCCAGAAGTTCAACGGCACGATGATGGGTCAGCCGTTCGAGGGCCGCGGCACGTCGTCCTACGACAACGTCACGGGCGAGTACATCGACACCTGGACCGACACGATGTCGACGGGCATCTCCGTGATGAAGGGGAAGGCCGAAGGCAACGTCGTCACGCAGACCGGCTCCATGGTCGACGCGGTGACGAAGAAGACCATCGAGATGAAATCCGTCGGCACGTTCAAGAGCGACGACGCGATGGCGTTCGAGATGTGGATGTCGGGTCCCGACGGCAAGATGTTCAAGTGCATGACGCTCGACTACACGCGCGTGGGTGCGGCCAAGAAAAAGGGCTGAGCCCTGCCTGAGCGGCGTGCCCCGGCACGCCGCTCCGAGCGTCCCGCGCGGGCCGGGGAGAGCCTCGGCCGTGTCTTGGGGATCGAACACAGTCATCGCCGACCGTGGCCGATTCGTCCAAGCGGAGCGGGCTCCATCGTCCCAGGTTGCGGGGATGCGATCCATCCTGCTCGGGTCCCTGCGTGGTTTCACGGCTCTCGCGCTGCTCCTTGCGAGTCTGTTCGCGGTTCTGCCTTCCCGGCCCGCGAGCGGCGAGCCGCCCAGCGACGAGGTGGTCCTCCGCCAGCTGAAGGAAGACCTGTGGCCCCGCGCCTACCGCGAGGGCGACCCGGCCCTGCTCGACCGGATCCTCGCGAAGGAGTTCCAGATGATCGACCCCGACGGGGGCTGGTCGAACAAACAGAAGGAGCTGGAGTACGTCGCGAAGAACAAGGCGCAGAACAAGTCCTTCCGCTTCGAGATCCGCCGGCTCGAGGTGTTCGAGAACGGAACCGCGGTGATCGCCGGCCGAGGGATCGTCGTTGGGCCGAAGTCGGACCCGGACGGCGGCTACCAGTACGAGTCCTCGAACATCCTCATCAAACGGGACGGCCGGTGGCAGGCGATCGCCTCGCACGTCTCTGGAGTGCGTCCCCTGACGGAGGCGGAGAAGCCCAAGCCGAAGCGGTGAGCTCGATGGCGGAGATCCGCCGCGCGAGCTCGGCCGGGCCGAGACCCACGAGGCGGCGGAACTCCCGGATGAGGTGGCTCTGGTCCGAATAGCCGTGCCGGAAGGCATGCGCCGCCCAGCCGGGACCGCCTCGGGCACCCCATTCACTCCTGCGGTCGAACGCATCCAGCGCGCAGCGCCGAAACCGCCAGACGCGCAGCAGCTCCTTGGGTGAGAGACCGACCGCTGCCGTGAAGCGGCGCCGGAACTGCCGCGCGGAGAGGCCCGCGGCCGTCGCGAGACAACCCACGCCCGGCGGTCTCGCGGAGGCGAGAATCAGCCCGATCGCATTCGCCAGCGCCGCATCCGGCTCCTTCGCGGATGCGGCCAGAGAAAGGAGACGGCGGTCTGTGATCGAGACCCGGACCTCGCCGTCGACCCCGGCCAGCTCACCGGCGAGCTCACCCGCCCATTCCAGGCCTTCGACGGTTTCAACGGGCTGCAGCGCATTCCGGAGCGGCAGCGCGGAGGAGAGGCCCAGGAACGCGCGGGCGGCGCCGGGCCGGAAACGGACGCCGAACCACGGGGACCCGGCCACGGCGGGAGAGCGGAGGGGCTCGACCCGTGGTCCCAGGAGAACGCCGCGGCCGCCGCGGAATGCGAGGTGCGCGCAGCCCTCGGGCGGGACCGTGAGCCAGGGGCGCGAGCCACGGAAAACGGCGAGAGACCAGTAGCTCGCGATCCACCCGGTGAGAGCGGGATCGGGACGGTGCTCCTCGTAGACGACTCCTGCCGCGCGCATCGACTGCCCTCGGATACGCTGCCTGCCTGATTGTGTTTCAGCGCTTACCGGAAGTAGCCGGAGACGTCGAGGATGACGTCGGCGCTGCTCGTACCGAACAGACGCACCGTCGCCCTTCCATGAGAGGCTGGGTCGAGACCGAGAAGCAACCACGAAGCCCTGGTACTCCCTCGACCGAACGACGTCGAACGCGCGCCGCTCGACTCACGGCCCTCGGGGTGCACCTCGACCCATCCTGCCCCTGTGGACCTGGTCACCGTCACGTTCAAGGACACTCCCGTGGCGCCGTCCGGAATGCCGCAGCGGCCGGTGAGCTGGAAGTCGCGCGGGAACGACGACTGAACCGGAGGCCCGTCCTCGACGTTCCGCGTGTCGGCAACCCGGCAGGGCTCGAGCGTGTAGAACATCTCGCCGTCCCCGGAAAGGTCGGCCCTCCAGAGCTCGCGTCCATGGATCGGCTCTGTCGCCGAGAAGAGGAGCATCGACCCCACCCTCGCGAAGTGATCGGGGCTCGAGCCCTGCGGCCCGGGAGCGACGTCTCCGAGCATCCGGGTGCCCATCCGCGTCCCGTCGCTGAACCAGGGCTCCCCGGCGTTGGACGATTCGCCCGACGCCGAGAACGCCACGCCGCCGGGCACGGCCGTGACGTTGGCGACCGCCACGGCCTCCAGGAGGAGCTCTTCCCGGGAGGTTTCGTCTATGGCCCAGAGCGCCACCTTCGAACCGTATTGGTACGCCGTGAAGAAGACCTTCCCGTCACTCAGGACGGGGTCTCGCACATTGAATGGAAACGGACCCGAGAATTTCTTGACGACCTTCGTTCCCACGGAGGTGCCGTCCGATTTCCAGAGAGCGACCGGCTCGGGCAGCACCGGCTGGTCGAGGAAGTACACCTCTCCATTCGACGAGCCCGCGAGCATCTGAACGCGCGCCGGGCCTCCCGGGACCGGAACGGTTCCGGCCGCCGTCCCATCGGTTCTCCAGAGCGCGAACTCCGGGGCGGGACCCCGGAAAAGAGCGATGCTTCCCGCGGCCACCGGAACCGAAGTGATTCCGGCCTCGACACCGGGAGCGACGTCTGCAACCA
>JAEUQS010000750.1 GCA_016789625.1 Acidobacteriota bacterium
ATCCCGCAACTGGCGCGCTCCGGGCGCGATTCCCTGCATACGACCCCCTACGCGACCCGGAGACAGCCGCGGGCCGCTGCTGGAGCGAGTCTACGCCGCTCCGACCGGCAAAAACCACTCACACGAAACCCGGAAGACCCCTCTTTACGAGCGGAGCCAGAGCCTCCGCCAGGGTCGGCAGGGGGAGCGACATCACGCCGGCGATCGGGTCGAGCGTCTCGAGCTTCTCGCCGGAGACGTCCTGGAGGCGTTCGAGGTAGAGCTGGTGCAGCTCCCGGGTCTTCTCGATGAAATCTCCGAGGCGCCCCGCCTCCTCACGGTCCTGCCCCTGCAGCTCGTCCCAGCCCTTCCTGGGAAGCCAATCCACCTCGGACAGCCCGAGCGAGCGGAGCGCTTCGTTGATCGCTCCAAATGGATCCCCATCACAGAAGGCTTCGCCCATGGCCGCCGGATTGCAGTGCGAAACGTGGCGCACGGCCGCGCCGGGAATTTCCTTTTCGAGCTTCTCGACGCGTGTTCGGAGCGCCTTCGCGTGACTCCCCCACCAGACGAACACCACCCCCTGAGAGCCGCGCGCCCTCAGGATCTCCTCGACGATCCTCTCGACGACGGGCTTCCAGAAACGCGTGTGCGCCGCGACGGAGATGACGTCATCGCTGCTCGACGTGAGCGACGCGTTGAGCAGGAGAACGCCCTGCGCCAGCATCGCGTGGAACCAGCGCGGCGGCGTCACGACGTTCTGTGCGGCGAGCAGCTTTCGCACCTCACCGACGGGTGCCGAGCGCGCGAGGCCATGCTGGCGCATCCCGGCGGCCTTGATGATGCAGCGCATCGAAACGGCCTTGCCGAACTGAGCGTCGTTCCAGTCGGCGAAGGCGTTGTCGAACATGGCGATGCCCGTGGCCGACTCGAGCCGGGGATACGGGCTCTGGCCGAAGATGACGACCCGCCAGCGCCCCGGTGGGTTCGGCTTCAGGGCCTGGAACGTGAGCTCGCGGACGGGAACGATCGCGTTCGACCGTCCCGGGCCGAGAAACGTCGCGGCCTCACCCGGATTCCGTTCCAGCACGGGCCCGAGAAGCGGCAGCCACGGCTCGCCGCCGCCTTCGAAGAGCGCTTCGAGCTGAAGGGGATTCGACTCGCTCACAGTCGCCAGTCGACGGGACCGTGACCCAGGGAAGCGAGCGCCTCGTTGATCCGTGAGAACGGCCGGCTCCCGAGGAAGCCCTTGGCCGAGAGGGGCGAGGGATGGGCCCCTTCGATCACGACGTGCCGCGTCCTGTCGACGAGCGGGGCCTTCTTCTTCGCCCACGCGCCCCACAGACAGAACACGAGGGGCCTGGGACGCGCGTTCAGGGCCGAGATCGCGGCGTCGGTGAACGTCTCCCACCCCTGGTTCCGGTGCGACGCGGGGCGGTGTGCCGCAACGGTGAGGATCGAGTTGAGGAGGAGGACGCCCTGTCCGGCCCAGGCCGTCAGATCACCGTGCGGGGGCACGGGCACGCCGAGATCGCTCTGCAGCTCGCGAAACACGTTTCGCAGAGAAGGCGGCGGGGCCGTGGGCGGCTTCACCGAGAAGCAGAGCCCGTGCGCCTGTCCGTCGTCGTGGTACGGATCCTGGCCCAGGAGGAGCACCTTCACGCGGTCGTACGGCGTGAGCCGGAACGCCGCGAAGACCTCGTCCTCGGGGGGAAAGACCGGGCCCGCGCGCCGCGCCTCGGCGACGAAGGCCGCGAGCGAACGGAAGTACGGCTCCCGAAGCTGCGCTCCGAGCACGGCGTCCCACGTCGGAGGCAGGGCCTTCATCCGGTCATTCTCCCTTCTTTCCGGGAACTCGAACGTGTGCAAGAGGTCACAAGCCGTTAGGCGCGACGACCTCGGCGCACGTATCGTTCCAGGAGCGACATGAACGTTTCCTCCCGGCTGTCCGTCTACGAAAGCCAGATCGACGCGCTGCGCCTCCGGCTCGGGCTCGCGGGCGCCGCCCGCGCCGGGCTCGTCGCCGCGTGGATCTGGGGCTTCACGTGGGGCACGCTGCTCCTCGTGTTGCGGCTCGGAGGCCTGGGATCCGCTCCCTGGCTCCTCGCCGCGACGGCGCTCGGCGCCCTCGCAGGCGTCCTCGGCTGGAGGGCCTACCGGTCCCGCCCCGAGGCGCTCCGGGTGCGGGCCCTCGTGGACGCGCACTCGGCCTGCGACGGCCTCCTGATGGCAGCGGCCGAGGCGCCCCTCGGCGGCTGGGACACGCGGCTCCCCGAACCCCGGCCCCTGCCCCGCGTCAGGCTGAAGGACGGGCGCTCCGGCGCGCTGGCCGCCCTGGCCCTGGCCTACGTTCTCGCGGCCACGCTCGTGCCCGTGAAGCCGCTCGGCGCGGCCGGACGCCTCGACATCGCCTCGGACGTCGCGCGCCTCGCGGGAGACCTCGAAGCTCTGAAGGAAGAGGGCGTCCTCGAGCCCGAGCGCGAGGAGTCTCTGAAGGACGCCGTCGAAGCTCTCGTCAGGGAGTCCTCGGGCAGCGACCCCGCTCGCACGTGGGAGGCGCTCGATCACGTCGAAGCCGGCGTGAAGGCCGCGGCCGACCAGGCCGCCGAGAAGGGCCTCGCCACGGCGACGTCGCTCGCCGACACGGAAGCCCTCGCGTCTGCCCTCGCACGGGAAGGCGAGCAGCTCGAGAAGGACGCGCGGTCGGCCGCGATGCAGGGCCTCGCCGAGAAGGTCGACGAAGCGCGCAGCGCGGCGAAGGCGGCCGCGGCCCTGCCGGCCGACGTCGCTAGGGCCGCGCGCGAGGGAAGCCTTTCGAAAGAGCAGCTCGAGTCCCTCGCGGCCGCGGCCTCGGGCGCGAAGAAGGCGACGCTCGACTCTCTGAAGAAGCTCGCGAGCCGCAACCTCCTCGACGCGAAGGCCGTGCGCCGCGCCTCGCAGCTCGACGGCGCGCCCCAGGGACAGGGCCTCGCGTCGTTCCTCGACAAGAACCGCAACAAGGAAGGCGTCGAGGGATTCTGCGAGGCCAATCGGCCCGGCAAGGGCGGAACGAACCGCGGCCGTGGCGACGCGGCGCTCGCGTTCGACGGCGAGACCAAGGAACAGAAGGAACGCTTCCAGGAGAAGGCGCTGCCGGGCGCCGAGGCCCGCTCCCTGCACGACAGCGCGGTGGTGGCGCTCTCGACCGCCGAGCCGGAAGCGGCCAAGGGCGGCGCCCCGGCCGCGTCCACGCTCGGCAACACGCCGGCCGCCGGCACCAACGTCGCGCCGCGGGTGCTGCCCCGGCACCGCGAAACCGTTTCGCGGTATTTCGAAAGGACCCAATGAAGAACGAGGATCGCCCCGCGCTGCCCACGCCCGAGGAGCTCGCGCCCGCGGCGGAAACCGCGCGCCGGCTGCTCGCGGAGCTGGACCGGCTCCTCCTCGGGCGCCCCGAGCTGCACCGGCTGGTGCTCGCGGGCCTTCTCGCCAAGGGACACCTCCTTCTCGAGGGTCTTCCGGGCGTCGGGAAGACGGCGCTCATCGTGGCGCTCTCGAAGCTCCTCGACCTCGAGTTCAAGCGCGTGCAGTTCACGCCCGACCTCATGCCCGGCGACATCCTCGGCACGCACCTCCTGCGCGAGAGCGCCGCGGGACACCGGGAGATGGCGTTCCAGCCCGGCCCCGTGTTCACGAACCTCCTTCTCGCCGACGAGATCAACCGCGCCTCACCCAAGACGCAGAGCGCGCTCCTCGAGGCCATGCAGGAGGGAGCCGTCACGCAGCTCGGCACGACGCGCAAGCTGCCGCGGCCGTTCTTCGTGCTCGCGTCGCAGAACCCCATCGAGCTGGAGGGGACGTATCCGCTGCCCGAGGCCCAGCTCGACCGGTTTCTCTTCAAGCTCGAGGTGGCCCCCGCCGCCACGAAAGACCTCGAGGAGCTGGTCGCGACGCGCCGCCGCGGCGAGCCGCCTTCGCCGACGTTCACCCTCACGCGCGACAGCCTCGACGCGCTCTTCGCCGCGATGGACCGCATCGCGTTGCCGCGTCCCGTGGCCCGCTACATCGCACGGCTCGTCTCCGCCTCGCACGCGACCTCTCCCGAGGCGCCCGCGGTGGTCAAGAGCGCCGTGGCCTACGGGGCTTCGCCGCGAGCCGCGATCGGGCTCGCCGAAGCCGCGCGGGCGAACGCGCTCCTGGCCGGACGGCCTGCCGCCGGCTTCGCCGACGTGCGGGCCGTGGCGCGGGCGGTGCTCGCGCACCGCGTCCTGCTTCAGCCCACGGCCCGCTTCGACGGGATCACCACGGCGCGCGTCGTCACCGAGCTCCTCTCGGCGATCGACGAGGCGGGCGCCGTGCTCCCCGCCGGCGTGGCGCTCGAGTCGCCTTCATGAGCCGTTGGCTCCTCGCGCTGGCGGTCTTTCTCGTACCGGCCCCGCCGCTTCGCGCCGTGGCGAAGAACGTCGGAGGCATCGAGGTGACCGTGGCCGACAACCCCTCGAGCCGGGTCACGCACGGCTATCAGGCGCTCCGCGTGAGGCTCCGCAACACCGGCACGTCCGAGGCGCGCGTCACGCTCGCGTACCCGGCGAGCCACCAGGAGAACGTCTACTGGGATCGCCTCGAATCCACCTCGCGCACGTACACGCTCGCGCCGCAGACGACGGTCGAGTCCTCGTTCTACATACCCGACGTGCCCGTGAGCGGCACGGGCCTCCTCGTCACCGCGCCGAAGGAGAAGGCCGTTCTCGACCTCCTCCTGGCGGGTGCCGGGAACGCCTACGCCGCTCCGGTGTCCTTCCGCATCGTGGCCAGCCGGTCCGTCTCGAAAGAAGCTCTCGAGACCGCTCTCCAGCCCCGCGAGATCGAGGGCCCGCCCGACCCGTCGCGGGGCTCCGTCCTCACGGTCGGCGCGACGACCCTGCCCTTTCCGCCCGTCGCCCCTTTGCCCGGTGGAGGCTCCGCGCCCACGCCCACGATCTTCCCCGTCGAGCGCTGGGAGGAGGACGCCGCGACCTGGCCGGCCGAGTGGATCGCGTACTCGTCCGTCGACGCCGTCGTCCTCGCGGCGGCAGATGCCGCGCGGCTCCGGCCCGAGGCGCGCGACGCTCTCCTCTCCTTCACGGAGGCCGGTGGCGTCCTCGCCGTCTTCGGCGCGTTCGAGACGCCGCGCGGCTGGAGGGAGGATCCGGGGAACGGGACCCTGCGGTCGTTTCGTGCGGGTTTCGGCCGCGCGTTCCTCGTCGACGCGGCCACGCCCGCGGCTCTCGGGCCGTTCGTGCTCGAGCCCGTCGCCGAGGCGATCGTGAAGACGGCGACGACGCTGAACGCCGACCGCGTGCCCGCGTCGGCCGCCTGGGCGGAGCTCCCCCGGCTCCCCGCTCGCGCTCTCTTCGTGGTGCTCCTCGTCATCATGATCACCATCGGGCCCCTGAACATCGCCGTCCTCGCGAGGAAGCGGCGACCCATGCTCCTCTACGCGACGGTGCCGGCCGTGGCGATCTTCTCGTCGCTCTCGCTGGTGGGCTACGCGCTCTCGAACGAGGGCCTCGCCCGCAGCGTGACGCGGTCGCTCCTCACGCTCCTCGACGAATCCGCGCAGCGGGCCGTCACGATCGGGTGGACGGGCTACTACACGACGTTCACGCCGGGCGGCGGCCTCCTCTTCTCGCCGCTCACCGAGCTGGGCTCGACCGGCGAGCCCTGGCAGTGGGGGCGGCAGCCGAAGCGCCTGGCCGTGGATTTCACCGAAGGCCAGCGCCTCGCGCGAGGCTTCGTGGAGGCTCGAGTTCCCGCGCGCTTCAGCGTGAGGCATGTGGAGCCGAGGCGGGAGCGCCTGGTCTTCGCCCGCGAAGGCAGTGCGTGGGTCGTCACGAACGGGCTGGGGGTCGACCTCGCGGAGCTGTGGCTCAACCCGCCCTCGGGCGGCCTCTGCGGCGCGACGAGCGTGCGGGCGGGTCAGAAGGCGGCGCTCACCGCAAAGCCCCCGGGAGAGGCGCTGAGCGCGGCGCTCGAGCTGGACGTGAGGGACGTCTTCGCGACGTCCTGGGAGGCCCTGGAAGGCCGCATGTCCGGAGCGGGTCCGCAGCTTCGCCCGGGCACGTGGCTCGCCCGCGTCGCGCGCTCTCCGTTCCTCGCGGACGGTCTCGACGTGAGGACCCGCAAGGAAACGTCGTATGTCCTCGGCACGTCTCCCGTGCTGCCCGAAGGGCTCCCATGAAGGTCGAGACGGTCGGCCTCGTGAAGGAGTTCGGCGCGACCCGCGCGGTGAACGGGATCAGCTTCTCGTTCTCTTCCGGCGAGATCTACGGCTTCGTGGGGCCGAACGGCGCCGGCAAGACGACCACGATGCGCATCCTCGCGACGCTCGAGGAGCCGACCCGCGGCAACGCGTACGTCGACGGCGTGTCCATCGTCGAGGAGCCCGAGCATGCGCGACGGGTGATCGGCTACGTCCCCGATTCGCTGCCCTCGCACCGCGACGTGAGCGTGCACGACTACCTGGACTTCTTCGCCCGCGCCTACGGCCGCAAGGGCGAGGACCGCCGCCGCGTCGTCTCGTCGATCGAGGAGTTCACGAACCTCTCCGGCATCCGCGAGAAGATGGTCAACGCGCTCTCGAAGGGCATGAAGCAGCGGGTGTGCCTGGCCCGGGCGCTCCTGCACGAGCCCCAGGTCCTCATCCTCGACGAGCCCGCCGCGGGCCTCGATCCCCGCGCGCGCATCGAGCTCCGCGAGCTGCTCCGCGTCCTCGCGGCGCAGGGCAAGGCCATCCTCATCAGCTCCCACATCCTCACCGAGCTGGCCGAGCTGGTGAGCGGCGCTCTCATCGTCGAGCGCGGACGCATCCTCAAGGCGGGCTCTCTCCACGACATCCTCACGGGCGCCCGCCCCCAGCGCACGGTCTCCATCCGGCCTCTCGAGCGCGCGGAAGACCTCGTGAGGTTCGCCCTCGAGCAGCCCGGCACGCTCGAGGCCCGCCTTGCCGGATCGACCGTTCCCACGGTCGAGGTGACGCTCGAGGACGGCGACGAGGCGGCCGCCGCGTTCCTGGCCGCCGCGGTCGCCGCGGGCTTTCGCATCGCCGAGCTGCGCCCGCTGCGCGGAAGCCTCGAGGATGTGTTCCTCGAGGTCACGAAGGGAGAGATCGCGTGAGCCGCATCCCGTTCGTTTCCCTCGCTCGCGCGCTCCCCGCGCGGGTGGACGACTGGGTGAACCCCATCGTGGTGAAGGAGCTGAGGCAGGCCGTGCGGGGCCGGACCGCCGCGGCGATGCTGTCGTTCTTTCTCTTCGTCGAGACGGCCACCCTGGGCTTCGCGCTCCTCCGGTCCCAGCTCCTGAGCGAGGCCTCGGGCGGCGCGCTCGGCGAGGGGACGCGCGCGTTCAGCATCCTCCTCGGCGTGCTCCTCGGAACGGCCTTCCTCTTCGTTCCCGTCGCCACCTGGTTCCGCATGACGAGCGAGCGAAACGACCAGAACCTGGACCTTCTCTTCGTCACCACGCTCACGCCCGGCGAGATCGCGAGCGGCAAGCTCCTGGCCGGCGGCTTCCTCACCCTGTGGCTCTTCTCCGCGAGCCTGCCGTTCCTCACGTTCACGTACTTCCTCCGGGGAGTGGACTTCTTCACGGTGCTCGTGCTCCTTTCGATCGGCTACCTGGGCGTCCTCGCGGCCACGCAGGTCGCCCTCCTCGCCGCGACGGTGCCCGGCACCAAGGTCTTCCGCGCGCTCGTCGCCCTCCTGGCGTTGTGGGGCGTCGTCACGATCGCCACGCTGACGATCGCCAGCTCGATCGCGCTCCTCTCGTCCGGAGCGATGGTCCTCTTCGTGTCGCGGGACGCGCGGATCGCCGCGGTGGTGATGCTGGCGACGTTCACCTCGCTCTTCGCCGTCGCGCGCGTTCTCACCACCGCCTGCCTCACGCCGCAGGTCGCGAACCGGGCCCGGCCCGTGCGGCTCACGTTCTCGGTCATCTGGGTCCTGGCGCTGGGCGGCTCGTACGCGCTCGCGCTCCTCGCGTCGGACGGCGAGGTGTTCGCCGTGGGTCTCTGGGGCACGTACGCGATCCTCGCGCTCACGCTCCTCGCCGCGGCCAGCGAGCGCGACCGCCTGGGTCCGCGCGTTCTGCGCGAGGTGCCCGCGGGCGCCCGGCGCCTCCTGGCGTTTCCGTTCTTCAGCGGCGCGGCCTCGGGCCTCAGCTGGTCGGTTCTCGTCGCCGCCCTGACGACCCTCTTCGGCACGTTCGCCCGGGCGTACCTGCCGACCCGCGGAACCGACGATGTGGAGCGCGCCCTCGTCGCGGGCCCGGGCGTCCTCGCGTACATCCTCTGCTATGCCCTCACCGGCCGCTTCCTGAGGGAGCGCTTCCTCGGAAACCGCGTCTCGGAGGGGCACACCTGGGTGATCTCCCTGCTCCTGGCCGTGGCGGCCAGCGTGCTCCCCGTGCTCGTCGGGGTCTTCGGGCTCTCGGCGCACGAACAGCCGCGTTCGCTCTTTCCCTGGCTCGTGCTGAACCCGTTCTCGGTGCTCGACGCCCAGCACGCGCCCGTGTACGTCACGATCGGCGCGACCCTCGCCCTGCTCTCGGTCTTCCCGAAGATCCGGTGGTTCCTGGCGAAGGTGAGGGAGTTCCGGAAACCGGGAGACGCCGCGTGACCGTTGCCGAGGCTTTCCTTCGCGGCGAGCGGGATGGAACCCGATATCGCCTCGCCGCCGGGCGCACCCCTCCGCCCGGCCGCGAGGGGCCCGTGGCGTCGCGCCGCGCGGGCTCCTCGCTGGAGTTCCACGACCACCGCGACTACGAGCCGGGCGACGACCTCCGCTTCGTGGACTGGCAGGCCTTCGCGAGGAGCGAGCGCCTCGTGGTGAAACGCCACCGCGAGGAGGTCGCCCCTCACGTCGACCTCCTCGTCGACGGCTCCCGCTCGATGGGCGCGCAGTTTCCGGAGAAGGCCTCGGCCGCCGCGTTCGTCGCGGGCCTCCTCGCGGGAGCCGCCCGCGCCACCGGCCTCTCGGTGACGACGTGGCTCCTGGGCGACCGCCCGGCGCGCGTGGCCGCGCCCGGGAGACGGGCGGCCGGGCCCGCCGCCGGGGCCCAGCTCGCGTGCGA
>JAEUQS010000735.1 GCA_016789625.1 Acidobacteriota bacterium
TCCTTGATCTCGTTCAGGCTCTTGCGACCGAAGTTCTTGGTCTCGAGCATGTCCTTCTCCGTGCGCTGCACGAGCTCGCGGAGAGAACGGATGCCGGCGTTCTTGAGGCAGTTGGCGCTGCGCACGGAGAGCTCGAGCTCCTCGACGTTGGTGTCGAGAAGGGCGTCCAGCTCGCTCTGCCCGAGCTCCGAGCCCGCCGCCGAGCCCGACTCCTCGGTCTCGACGTTCACGAAGATGGCGAGGTGCTCGCGGAGGAGCACCGCGGCCACACCCACCGCGTCGCGCGGGGTGATGGTGCCGTTCGTCCAGACCTCGATGACGAGCTTGTCGTAGTCCGTCGCCTGGCCGACGCGCGCGGCCTCGACGTGGTAGTTCACCCGGCGCACGGGCGAGTGAGCGGAGTCCAGGGGGATCGTCCCGATGGGAGCTTCCGGATCGAAGTTGCGATCGGCGGGCACGTAGCCGCGACCCTTGTTCACCGTCGCTTCGAGGCGCAGGCGGCCGCCGTCGGCGAGCGTCGCGATGGGGGCGTCGGCATTCAGGATCTCGACCTGCGCGTCGTCGTCGAACGCGTCGGCGGTGACGACACCCTTGGCCTTGGTGTCGAGGACGATCGTGCGCGGGCCGTCGCCGTGGAGGCGGATCGCGAGCGACTTGAGGTTGAGGATGACGTCGGTGACGTCCTCGACGACGCCGGGCATCGCCGTGAACTCGTGCTCGACGCCCTCGATCTTCACGGCCGTGATGGCCGCGCCTTCGATGGACGAGAGCAGGACGCGCCGGAGCGCGTTCCCGATGGAGGTGCCCCAGCCGCGCTCGAGCGGCTGAGCCGTGAACTTGCCGTAGTTCCCCTTCTCCTCGTCGATTTCGAGTCGGTTGGGGCGCTGAAAGCCTTTCCAGAGCATCGTTTTCTCCTCGAGACCTGCGACTTACCCGCTGAGCGGCGCGCTCGGTTCTCATTCCGGGGAACCTTCCACCCTGGGAAGGGGCGGGGGGAATCCGCGACGTATTTTCCCGATGGCCCATTTGGCGCGAAGCGCCGGAGCGGAAGGGCCAGGGAAACCCATAACTGGGTTTCCCGGTTACTTCGAGTAGAGCTCGACGATCAGCTTCTCGTTGATCACGAGAGGAACGTGCTCGCGCTTGGGCCTCGAGAGGACCTTGCCGGTGAAGTCCGTCGCGTTGAGCTCGAGCCAGGCGGGAACGCCGCGGCCCTTGGCCGTCTCGACGGCGCTCGCGATGAGCGGGTTCTTCTGGCTCTTCTCCTTGACGGCGACGGTCGCGCCCGCGTCGACGAGGTAGCTCGGAATGTTCACCTTCTTGCCATTCACACGCACGTGGCCATGCCGAACCAGCTGGCGGGCCTGGGCGCGCGACGCGGCGAAGCCGAGCCGGTGGACGACGTTGTCGAGGCGGCGCTCGAGGAGGGAGAGCAGGTTCTCGCCCGTGACGCCGCGCATGCGCTCGGCCGCTTCGAACGTCAGCCGGAACTGGGTCTCGAGGAGACCGTAGAACCTCTTGAGCTTCTGCTTCTCACGGAGCTGGATGCCGTAGCCCAGGATCTTCGAACGGCGCTTGCCGTGCTGACCGGGCGGGAAGTTGCGGCGCTCGATGGCGCACTTGTTCGTGAAGCAGCGGTCCCCCTTGAGGAACAGCTTCATCGCTTCGCGCCGGCACAGGCGACAGACGGATTCGCGGTAACGAGCCAAAGGAACTCCTGACGTGCGCCAAACCCGTCACTGCGATCTCGTCCTTCGTCCCGGCCCGGGTCAGGCGGAAGCCGGTTTACGGACGCCCGGCCCCAACGGCCGGGCCCTTCGCCCGGGAGGAGCCTCATCGAAGGAGGCTCCCGGGTGAGGGTCGGGTGAGCCCTGCGGGCCCTCCCCTGCGGCTGGGGCCGCGTGGTCCCAGGCGCGAAAACCGGGGAGTCTCTCGACTGCCCCGGTTCGGGATCCCTAGACGCGCCGGCGCTTGCGCGGGCGGCAGCCGTTGTGGGGGATCGGGGTCGTGTCCTTGATGGAGCGGATGTCGAGACCCGCCGCCGCAAGCGCGCGAATCGCGCTCTCGCGGCCCGCGCCGGGGCCCTTCACGCGCACGTCGAGGCTGCGAACACCATGCTCCTGGGCGAGCTGCGCCGCGTTGCCGGCGGCCAGCTGGGCCGCGAACGGCGTGCCCTTGCGCGAGCCCTTGAACCCGATGCGTCCCGCCGACGACCAGGCGACCACGCTCCCCATGGGATCGGTGATCGACACGATCGTGTTGTTGAACGAGGCCTGCACGGTCGCGAGAGCGTGCGGGACGTTCTTCTTTTCCTTTTTCGGGCCCTTTTTCTTGCCCTTCGCCTCGGCCATGTCTTCCTTCCGTAGAGCGGCGTACCGCTCGGCCCCCGATCAGTTCAGTGACCGGGGGCAGGTGATCACTTCTTCGTCGCCTTTTTCTTGCCGGCAACGGCGCCCTTGCGGGGGCCCTTGCGCGTGCGCGCGTTGGTGTTCGTGCGCTGGCCACGGACGGGTAGGCCGCGGCGGTGGCGAATGCCGCGGTAACACCCGATGTCCATGAGCCGCTTGATGTCCTGGGAGACGTCCTTGCGGAGGTCGCCCTCGACCTTGTATTCGTCCTGGATGGTCTTACGGATCCGGGCGACTTCGTCTTCCGAGAGATCCTTGACGCGGGTGTGCTTGTCCACCTTGGCGGTCTCGAGGATCTTGGCCGAGTTGGGACGTCCGATCCCGAAGATGTACGTCAGCCCGATCTCCACCCTCTTGGCCGGGGGCAGATCGACGCCTGCGATGCGAGCCATTCCTACTCCTGTTTCCTATCAGCCCTGGCGCTGCTTGTGCTTCGGGTTGTCGCAGATGACCCGCACCACACCGGCGCGCCGGATCACCTTGCACTTGACGCAGATCTTCTTGACGGACGTACGAACCTTCATGGTGACCTCAAAATGCCCCGGAAGCTGAACGTTATTCAGCCCCGGACGGGGCGGAATCGGGGATTGTAGCCGAAAATCAGCGCCCGGACGCGTCCCCGGCCCGGAGGGCTGAAGAAAAACTCACTTGTACCGGTAGATGATCCGACCACGCGTCAGATCGTACGGGCTGAGCTCGACGAGCACCTTGTCCCCCGGGAGGATCCGGATGAAGTGCTTGCGCATCTTTCCGGAGATGTGCGCGAGGACCTGATGCTTGTTCTCGAGCTCGACCTTGAACATGGCGTTCGGCAGCGGTTCGATGACCGTCGCCGTGATTTCGATGGCGTCTTCCTTCGACATTGATCCTTCCGTTCGATTCAGGCGACGGCCGTGCGGGAAGCCGATGCGCTTGCCGCGACGCCGGGAGAAGGCGATGCAGCGCTCGAGGGCACGGCATGCTGGGGCGTCGCGCTGGCAGCGACAGGATACTCGGATAGGGCCGGAGCGCCCGGAACGAGGCGGCCCTCGGCGTAGCGGCCGAAGCCCAGGACGACGGGGCCGTGCGCCGTCGCAACGACCGTGTGCTCGAAATGAGCGGAGAGCTTGCCGTCCTTCGTGCGGACCGTCCAGCCGTCCCGGTCCATGTTCACCTGGGACGTTCCCAGGTTGAACATGGGCTCGATGGCGAGCGTCATCCCTTCGCGGATGATGGTGCCCTTGCCACCGGGTCCGTAGTTGGGAACCTGGGGCTCCTCGTGCATCGCGGTACCGATTCCGTGGCCGACGAACTCGCGCACGACGCCGTAGCCCTTTCGCCGGGCGACCGACTCGACGGCGGCTCCGATGTCCCCGATGCGGCCCCCGACCTGGACGGCCTCGACACCGGCGCACAGACCGGCGTGGGTGAGCCGCAGGAGCTCTTCGGCCTCGGCGCCGACCGGCCCGACCGCGATGCTCCGTGCCGCGTCCGCGTAGTAACCCTCGATGATCGCGCCGAGATCCAGGCCGATGACGTCACCGGACCGGATCTTCCGGCGGGTCGTCGGGATGCCGTGCACGACCTCGTCGTTGATCGAGATACAGAGCGTCTTGGGATAGTTGCGGTACCCAGGAAAAGCGGCCTTGCCGCCGCGGGACTTGATTCCCTGCGCGGCGACGCGGTCGATGTCCTCCGTGGTGGCGCCCGGCACGCACGCCAGGACGCACTCGGCGAGCGCTTCCTGCACGATGAGAGCCGCCCGCTCCATGCGGAGGATCTCCGATCGGCCCTTGCACGTGATCATCTGAGCCGGTCCTACGAGCGTCCGCTCGCCACGCGGCGGACGTCCTCCGCGACCTCGTCGACGCCGCGGTTGCCGTCGATCGTGACGAGAAGGCCGGCAGCCTCGTAGTGACGGGCGAGCGGAGCCGTCTTCTCCCGGTAGACGCGGAGGCGTTCGCGAACGGCATCCTGAGTGTCGTCGGCCCGGCCTTCGAGCTCGGCCCGCTTCAGGATCCGGCCGGTGATGACCTCGTCGGGCACGTCGATGAAGAGGACGGCGGAGATCCCGCTTCCCGTCGACGCGAGGAGGCCTTCGAGAGCCTCGGCCTGGGGAAGCGTGCGAGGGTAGCCGTCGAACAGCGCTCCCCCGGCGGCATCCTCCATGAGGAGACGGTCCTTCAGCATCGCCGTGACGAGATCGTCGGGCACGAGAGCGCCCGACTCCATGATGGGCTTGGCGGTCTTCCCCAGCTCGGTTCCCCGGGACACGTGGTCTCGCAGGAGGTCGCCCGTCGAGATCTGGGGGACACCCAGGGTGTTCGCGAGGCGCGAAGCCTGGGTGCCCTTGCCCGAGCCCGGGGGTCCGAAGAAGACGAGGTAGACGGGCATTCCCGGATTATCCCCTGCGGCCGCGGATGCGGCCCTTCTTGAGGAATCCGTCGTAATTGCGCATCACGAGCTGGGACTCGACCTGCTGGACGGTGTCCATCGCGACGCCGACCACGATGAGGAGCGACGTGCCCCCGAAGAAGAACGGAATGCCGAGGCCCTGCGTGATGATCGTAGGGAGCACGCTGTCGAGCCAGGGACCGATGAACGGGATGCTCTGGACCTTGAAGCCCCCCATGAGGAACTCGGGGATGAGGGCGACGACCACGAGGTACAGGGCGCCGATGAGCGTGATGCGGGTGAGGACCGTGTCGATGTACTCGGCCGTGGCCTTGCCGGGACGGATGCCGGGGATGAAGCCGCCGTACTTCCGCATGTTCTCGGCCGTGTCGGTCGGGTTGAAGATGATCGAGATGTAGAAGTAGCAGAAGAAGAGGATGCCCGCCGCGTACATGAGGTTGTAGAGGGGCATGCCCATGCCGAGCTGGTTCGCGATCTTCTGCATGAAGTCGCTCTTGATTGCCGACGCGATGTACTGCGGGAACTGGATGATCGAGACGGCGAAGATGATGGGGATGACGCCGCCCGTGTTCACGCGGAGGGGAAGGTACGTGTTCTGACCGCCGTAGACCTTCTTGCCCACGACGCGCTTGGCGTACTGGACCGGGATGCGCCGCTGCGCCCTCTCGACGAAGACGATGGCCGCGACCACGGCGAGCATGAAGACCACGAGGATGAGCGCGACGAAGATGTTCATCTGCCCGCGCTGGATCTGCTTGAGCATCTGCCACACGGCGCTCGGGAGCCCGGCGACGATACCGGCGAAGATGATCAGGGAGATGCCGTTTCCGATGCCGCGCTCGGTGATCTGCTCACCGAGCCACATCAGGAACATGGTGCCGGTCACCAGCGTGACGGCAGCCGTAAAGACGAAACTCGGGCCGGGATTGATCACGACCGACTGGTTTTGCAGGGCCACCGCCGCACCAATCGACTGCACCAGGGCAAGCCCGACGGTACCAAAGCGCGTGTACTGGGTCAGCTTGCGGCGTCCGGACTCGCCTTCCTTGCGCAGCTGCGCCATCTGCGGGATGACCATGCCGGCCATCTGGACGATGAT
>JAEUQS010000829.1 GCA_016789625.1 Acidobacteriota bacterium
GGAGCTGGCCGGTGATGTCCTCGGTGGAGGTGACGCCGCGCGTGCCCACGATCGCGGCGAAGAAGCCCTTGGCGTCGGCGATGCGCATCGCGTACGTGCCGAAGGCGCGCACACGGATCATCCCGAAGTCGGTGTCGCGCATCATCACGGGGTTCGCCGTGCCCCACTTGAGGTCCGTGAAGAGGCGGGTGTTGAAGAAGTAGATCTCCGCCTTGAACGGCGAGTTGAAGCCGTACTTCCAGCCCCGCAGCGTGGTGAGGATCGGGATGTTCTGCGTCGTCAGCGAGTAGCGGCCCGGGCCGAAGAGGTCGGCGGCCTTCCCCTCGTTCACGAAGAGCGCGACCTGGTTCTCGCGCACCGTGAGCTGCGCGCCCATCTTGATCTCGTGGTCCTGATCGGCGAACCGGTGGACGAGCGTGTCGTTCGTTTCGTCGAGCCACTCGACGATCTCGATGAACTCGCCCTTGATCATGTCGAGAATGCCCATTGCCGTCTCCTTTGCACGTCGACCCGTACGTCCGGACGGCGCGTGCACCGGGAGTTTACGGAACCGCGCGCCGGATGTTCCGGGAAGGCTTCACAACCGGGCGGCCGGCCCGTCTATTCCCGGAAGGTCCCATCCTTCCGCAAGACGGACACCAGCGCGGCGGTGACCGCGGGATCCCAGAGACCGGCGTTGGTTTCCCGCGTCAGGAGCGAGAGCGCCTCGCGGGTCGACAGCGCCCGGCGGTAGGACCTCTCCGAGGTGAGCGCGTCGAACGCGGCCGTGAGCCCCAGGATGCGGGCGGCGAGCGGCACGGCGTCGCCGGAGAGGCCGGCGGGAAAACCCCGTCCGTCCAGCCGCTCGTGGTGGTACCGGATCGCGGGAAGCGTCCGCGCGAGGCTGGTGAGAGGCGCGAGCACCTCGGCGCTCCTCACCGGGTGCTCCCGCAGGATCGCCCACTCGGCCGAGGAGAGCGGGCCGGGCTTCTTGAGGATCGCCTCGGGCACCGCAACCTCGCCCAGATCGTGCAGCAGGCCGGCGACGCGGAGGTCCTCGCACTCGGCCTCGGAGAGCCCCAGCGCGAAGCCCACGTTCTGAGCGAGGAGCCCCGTGCGTTCGGCGTGGCCGCGCGTCGAGGGATCCCGCGCCTCGACGGCGGAGGCGAGCGAAAGGATGACCGCCTGGTGCTCCTCCACACCCCGGAGGCGGGCCGTCAGGCGGAGGAGCGACCTCACGCGCGTGGTGAGCTCGGGCCTCTGGACGGGAAGGGCGAGGACGTCGTCGGCGCCGTGGCGGTCTCCTCCCGTGCTGGCCAGGAGGTCCTCCGCGGGCACGAGGACGAGGAGCGGCAGGCGGCGCGTCGCGTCGAGCGACTTCAGCTCCCGGCAGGCCGAGGCGCCGTCGCCCGAGAGCCGGCCGTCCAGGATCACGAGGTCGAAGCGGCTTCCCGCGGCGAGCTCGGCCGCGCCGCGTGCGGTTTCCGTCACGGTCACGTGGTGCGAGCCGCCCTCGAGCATCTCGCGCAGGGCCTCGCGCCCCCGGGCGTCGTGGATGAGGAGGATCCGGCCGGCTTGGGGCGCCTGGGGGACGGGCAGGAGGTCGTCCCAGGCGGGCAGCGCCTCGCCCTCGGCCTCCAGCCCGTGCGCGACGAAGTCCTCCACGAGGTCCCGGTGGAACTCTCCGGCCATCGCCGCGAAGCGCAGACGTGAGATTGCGTCGGTCCGGCTCACGCCCGACCGGTGGAGCTCGTCGTGGAAGTTCGCGAGCGCGACGATCTCGACGGGCAGGGAGAGCTCCGAGCCCGAGAGCGCGTCGGGGAAGCCCGAGCCGTCGAGCCTCTCGTGGTGGTGCCGGATCACGTCTCTCACGACGGCGAAGGAGCGCAGCGGAGCGAGGATCTCCTCGGCCAGCTCGGTGTGCTCGCGAAAGGCCGGGTC
>JAEUQS010000002.1 GCA_016789625.1 Acidobacteriota bacterium
CGTACGACAACAAGACCGTCCAGATCAGGTGGAGGTTCACGACCGACGGCGGCGCCGAGTTCGACGGCTTCTTCCTCGACACGATCGCCGTGACGAACGCGAAGGGCCCCGGGCCCTGCACGCCGGTCGGCGGCTGCGACAACCCCACGGCGACGGTATCGGGTGGCGGCGCGATCTGCGCCGGCGGCTCGACGAACATCCAGGCGGCCCTCACGGGCACGCCGCCCTGGAGCGTCACGTGGTCGGACATGGTCGTCCAGAGCAACATCCTCGTCAGCCCGGCCACGCGAAGCGTGAGCCCGGCGTCCTCCGTCACCTACACCGTCACGGCGGTCTCGTCGGCGCTCTGCGCGGGTACGCCGTCGGGCAGCGCGCCGGTCACGGTGAACCCGATTCCCGCCACGCCCTCGATCACGGGCGCCGCGGGCGTCTGCACGAACGCCGCCCTCTCGCTCACCGCGACGGCGGGCTACACCAGCTATCAGTGGTACCTGGGCGGGAACCCCATCGGCGGCGCCACCTCCCAGACGTACGGCGTGGCGTCGGCGCAGGCGGGCAACTCCGGGAGCTACACGGTCACGGGGACGCTCGCCGGCTGCACCTCTCTCGCCTCGGCCCCTCTCGTCGTCACGGTCGCGCCGTGCGCGGCGCCCACCGTCCAGTCGATCTCCAAGCCCTGCGCGTCGACGACCGGCGGGCTCCCGCTGACGATCACGGGCACCGGCTTCCAGCAGGGCGCCACGGTGACCCTCATCAACACACCCGCCGTGGTGAACAGCGTGACCCCCACGCAGATCGGCATCACCACGGCCTCTCGGGTCCCGACGACCCCGGCTCTCGGGGACGTGAAGGTCACGAACCCCGACACCCAGACGGGCACGCTCACCGACGGGTTCACGTACGCGCTCCGGGGAGACGCGAACGGGAACGGCTCGCTCACGGGCGCCGATGCGTTCTTCCTGAACCTCCACATCTTCCTGGGCGGCGCGGCTCCGCCCACGCTCTGCAGTGGCGACGCGAACGGCAGCGGCGCGACGACGGGCGCCGACGGGTTCTTCCTGAACCTCTACATCTTCCTGGGCGGCGCCGCGCCGCCGGCGTAAGTGATCCTGCGGGATGATCCTGCGGGATGATCCTGCGGGAAGATCCTGCGGGAAGACACGCGCCGAGCGCGGTCTGAGGACCGCGCTCGGCGCTCCCCGTAAGATGCGGCGTGCCCGCCCGCGTCCGCTCAGCCCTTTTCGCAATCGCCCTCCTCGTCTGCCCGGCGTCGTTCGCCGCGCCCGTACCGAGGGCAAAGGTGTTGCCCGTTCCGCCCACCCGTGAGCGGCTCGCGACGACCCCGCGGGACGGCACCCGGCTGCTCCTCGCCGGCGCCGTCTACGACCCGCTTCGCGAGGAGCTGGACTTCGCGCCGTGGGGCTTCGCCCCGCTCGCGGGTGACGACCTCGGTGTCGTGCAGCTCCGCAAGGACGCTGCGGTCTCCGCAGACACCCTCGCCGCGAAGGGCCTCCCCGTGCTCGGCTACGTCCCCGACTCGGCCTTTCTCGTGAGGCTCACCCCGGAGGTCCGCAAGGCGCTCGACGCGTGGCCGGCCGTGCGCTGGTACGGCCCGCTCGTGCCCGGCCTGCGCGTCTCGCCCGGGCTCTGGGCGGGCCCCCGCTCCGAGGCGGGCGAGCTCGAGATCCAGCTGGTACGCGATGCGGCTCCCTCGGCGCCCTCAGACCTTTCGCGCCGGCTCCGGGGAACGGGCGCGCTCGAGACGTCGCGCTTGGCGGGACCGGGCTTCGCCCGCCTCCGCTTCGCGGTGCCCGCTTCGGCGCTCGACGCCTTCGTCAGGCTGGCTTCGGTGCAGCCGGAGGTCCTCTTCATCGACGTGAGGCGGCGGTTCGAGCTCCACAACAACGACTCGCTGGGCCCGCTGCAGTCGGGCGTCGCCTCCGCCGTCTCGAACGGCACGTGCGCGACCTGCGGCCTCTTCTCGCGGGGCCTCTTCGGCACGGGCCAGATCGTGGCCGTGGCGGACTCGGGCAACGACAGCGACATGTGCTTCTTCCGGAGCTGGAACGGCACCGTCGCGGTCACGGCCGCGAGCGCGCCGCTCCTGCCGGCTCCGGGTCCGCTCTTCCCCACGCGGAAGGTGGTGGGCTATTTCGTCCAGCCGGGCGCCACGGCCTACGACAACAACGCGATCTGCTCGTTCTCGGCCACCGGCTTCCACGGGACGCACGTCTCGGCCACGGCGGTCGGCGACGACCTCGCGCGGCCCTCGTCGCCGGCCGCGCCCGGGATCGACACGGGTGACGGCATGGCCCCGCAGGCGCAGCTCCTCTTCCAGGACATCGGCAACGACACGACGGGTTGCCTGAGCGGCCTCGGCGACATCGCGGGCACGCTCGAGCAGGCCCGCCTCGCGGGCGCGCGCGTCCACTCCAACTCCTGGGGCGCGCGGGCGTTCGGCATCTACACGGGCGACGACCAGGTCGTGGACGCGTTCCTCTTCGACCACGACGAGATGGCCGTGTTCTTCTCGGCCGGCAATTCCGGCCCGAACCCCACGACGCTCGCCTCGCCCGGCATCGCGAAGAACGTCGTCACCGTGGGCTCGCTGGGCCACGGCGCGTCCACCACCGTGTCCACGTTCTCGAGCCGGGGACCCGCGGCGGACGGCCGCATCAAGCCCGACCTCGTGGCTCCCGGCGAGGACATCGTCTCGGCCGCGGGCAGCGCCACGCAGGGCGATCTCAACTGCGCCACCAAGACGCTCTCGGGCACCTCGATGTCCTGCCCGGCCGTGGCCGGCGCCGCCGCGCTCGTGCGGCAGTACCTCGCTGCGGGCTTCCACCCCACGGGCACGGCGACGCCGGCCGACGCGCTCCTCGCGAGCGGTCCGCTCGTGAAGGCGATCCTCATGAACGGTGCCGCGCCCGTGGGCTCCTTCGGGAGCGGTGACACGGGCTGGGGCCGCCCCAACCTCGACGCGAACCTGTACTTCCCGGGCGATGCCCGGAGCCTCCGGCTCTTCGCCGTCGCGAACGCCGACGGGCTCACCACCGGCGAAGCGCGCACGTACACGATCACGATTCCGCCGGGTGCCCAGGAGCTCCGCGCGACCCTCGTGTGGTTCGACGCCGAGGGCTCGCCGGGAGCGGCCGTCGCGCTCGTGAACGATCTGGATCTCACGGTCTCGGATGGCCTGTCCACGTTCCGCGGGAACGTGCTCGACGGATCGGGCGCCTCCCAGCCGGGTGGCGTGGCCGACGTGCGCAACACCGTGGAGCAGGTGAGGCTCCCGGCGCCCGCCGCGGGTGCCGCGACGATCACGGTGACCGCGTCCTCCGTGCCCGGCAACGGGCGCTCGAACACGGCCCGGCAG
>JAEUQS010000042.1 GCA_016789625.1 Acidobacteriota bacterium
GCGCTCGGCAGTCGTCCCTGCCTAGGCCTCGTTAACGCTCAGCTCCCGCACGTCCAGCGAGTCTTAGTCCGCCGTGCCGGTCGGATCCTCGAGTCCGACCCACAGGTTGTAGACGCCGCTGTTCGCTATGCCGTACGTGCCCGTCACGAGTCCGTTGCGAACGCTCACGGCGCCTGCCGTGACGAAAACCCCGAGCCCGAGGAGCGCGGCGCGGCGCAGGCCCTCGCGGAAACCCGGCCGCCCGGTGCAGGCCGCGACGAGCGCCAGGACGGGCAGAAACGGCAGGAGCAGCGACTTCACGAGAAGCGACGCGCCGAACACCGCGCCCGCCCCGAACGTGCGGCCCGTGGCGAGGAGCGCCGTGCCGAGGAGGAGGAGCGCGAGGTGCAGCGTCTCGGGCCAGAGAGAGAGCGCGAAGAACTGAAGCTGCGGGTCCACGAGAAAGAGCCCCGCCGCGAGGTCGGCCGCCACCTCGCCCGCGCCCGCGCCGCGGAGGAGGCCGCGAAGGAGCAGGCCCGAGAGCAGCACGAGCGCGCCCTGCACCACGTACGGGCCGAGCAGGGAGCCGCCCGAGACGCCGAGGAGGCCCGCGACGAACCGCGCGTGGAAGGGCGGCCAGAAGAAGTCGTGCGGCACATCGCCGCCCGCGAGAAGCACCCGGGCCTCGGCGTGGTAGCGCACCTCGTCACCGAGCAGCGGACGCGCCGGGGGCTCGGAGAAGATGAAGAAGACGGCGACCTGTGCGAGCGCGCCCAGCGCGAGGATCGCGACGAGCCGCGCCCGGGACGTCACGCCGCGCGGGCCCCGGGGCGTGGCACGCCAGGGCTCCGCCGCGGAAGGCTGCCCACGCAGTCCTTGGCCTTGTAGTTCGAGCCGCCCACGTCGCGAAGGAGCGCGTCGTACTCCCGGCAGAGCCGCGCGAGGGAAGCGGAATTCGAAGGCGTCACGGGAAAGTCGAGCGCGAGCGAGTAGCCGTCGGACGTGTAGCGGTTGCGGAACGGGAGGCGGTCGGCGCGGTGGCGCTTGATGACCCCGAGATAGCTCGGCACGTGAAGCTCGTGCTGCAGCGCGAGCGCCTTGGTGAAGGCCTCGAGCGCGGCCTCCTTCGGCACGAAGAGCTGGTACTGGATGAAGCCCCCCGGCCGGTAGATGTCGCGAAAGCCGGGCAGGACGTCGAACAGGAACGAGAACGCCACGAGCGACTGGCGATATCGGGTTCGGCCCTGCGCCCGGTGCGAGAGGTACTTGCCGAGGTTCACCAGGCGCATGCCCGAATCGAAGAGCCAGAGCTTCAGGCCGGCCAGGAGGAGCGCCGGCGGCAGAAGGGAACGCACCTCCTGCTCGGCGGTTGTGAGTCCCCGCTTCCCCTCGGGGAGCGCTTCGTGAACGGGGTTCGCGAGGTGGACGACGCCCCGCCCGCGCGCGTCGCCTGCGGGAAACGCGTCGATCCACCCGACGAGGTACTCCCAGGCGTCCTTCTCGGCATCGAGGAGCGCCATCTGCTCGGCGAGCGTTCCCGTGGGAACGGAGAGGACGTCCACAAAGCCCGTGTCGAGCTTTTTCATCTCGAGGGACGCCTCCACGATGGGCCGCTCGGCGCCCCACACGGAAACGACGTCGAAGAAGCCGGGCTCGCCGCGGGCGTAGCGGGAACGGGAGCCGTCGTTCTCGAGCACCACCACGTGGCCCACGTGCTCGCCGAGCGTGCCCGCGCGCCAGCCGTTCTTGCCGTGGATGTTCATCGAGATGGCGCCGCCGAGCGTGGGGTACATCGTCCCGGGCACGATCGGAGGCCACCATCCGAGCGGCACGCTGTGGCGCCAGAGCCCTTCCCAGGACACGCCCGCCTCCGCGGTGAGGAGGCCCGACGCGCCATCCAGCGAGAGGACGCGGTTGAGGCCCGTGAGGTCCACCACCGGGCCTTGCGGGTTCGTCGCCGCGTCGCCGTAGGAGCGCCCGGCCCCTCGGAACACCGGGCTCTCGCCCCGGCCGTGCAGCAGGCGGACGACCTCGGCCAGCTCGTCGCCCGTGGACGGCCGGTAGACGGGCGATACGGAGTAGTTGTAGAGGCCGAATCCGGTGACGAGCTCGGGCCCCGCACCCGCGCCCGAGGTCATGGCGGGCCGACGCGCTTGAACAGGAAGCGCGGCACGAGCTTCAGCACGAGACCCACGAGCGCCCAGCGGCGGTACACGTAGAAGACCTCGTGGCCCTTCGCTACGCGCTCGGCGATGGTGCGCGCCGCGACCTCGGCGGGAGCGGACCAGAAGACGCCGGCCTTGCCCGCCGTCATCCGCGTCGAGAGATAGCCGGGCTTCACCGTCGAAACCTGCACGCCGAACGGCGCGAGCCGGTTGCGCAGCGCCTCGAGGAACGTGGTGAGCGCGGCCTTGGCGGCGCCGTACGCGGGGTTCAGCTTGCGGCCCCGGTCGCCGGCGATGGACGAGATCCCCACGATCGTGCCGCGCCTCGCGACCCGGAAGTCGTTCGCGGCGAGACCCAAGAGGTGCACGGCCGCCGTGAAGTTCACCTCCACCATGGGGCCGTCGTCTTCCCAGCGGTTCGTGGCGCCGTCGCTCGGGCGAAGGAGCCCCGCGACGTAGAAGAAGACGTCGCAGTGGCCCGTGACCTCGATGGCCTTGCGGTACGCGGGCTCGCGCTCCGCCGCGTTCAGGAGATCGCACGGCACGCCGTTCACCGTCGCCGTCTTGAACCGCGCGCGGAGGTCGGCGACGAGCGCGTCGAGCTTCGCCGGGTTTCGGCCCAGGATCGTCACCCAGCAGCCCTGGCCCGCGTAGTACTCGGCCAGCGCTTTTCCCAGACCGTCGGTCGCGCCGACGAGCACGATGCGTTTCATCCGAGGGGGATGTTAGCGAAGACCTCCTTTTCCGCCGCGCGCGGGGCCCGCGCGAGCCCTCGCGACGCGCTCGAGTCCGGCTCGGGCAGGAGATCCCGGAACAGCCGGGAGACGTCCTCGACCTCGAGGAGGAAGCCGTCGTGCCCGTGGGTGGAGCGCAGGAACCGCAGCTCGGCGCCCGCGGCCTCCGTCCAGCGGCGCACGTCCTCTGGTGGATAGAGAACGTCGCCGGGAATGCCGATCCCCACGAGCCGTCCGCTGTAAGCCGAGAGCGCTTCGGCCACGGAGCCGCGTCCCCGGCCCACGTCGTGAGCGTCCATGGCATCGAGGAGCGCGACGTAGCTCGCGGCGTCGAACCGACCCACCAGCTTCTCGCCGTGGTGGTCGAGGTACGACCTCACGGCCAGCTCGCCGCCTTCGACCTCGCCCCGGCCGAAGCGAGTTTCGAACTCCCCCGGCGTGCGGTAGACGAGCATCCCCGCCATGCGCGCGAGCGCCAGGCCGTCGACGCCGAGGGCTGCGACGGCCCGCCGCATCACGTGGTTCCAGCCGATGCCCCACGCCGTGTGCGCGGCCGGCGCGGCGAAGACGGCCACCGTCTCCGACCGCTCCGGGAACGAGGCGGCCCACTCCAGCGCCACCATGCCGCCGAGGGAGCCGCCCGTCGCGAGCGCGACGCGCGAGACGCCGAGGTCGTCGAGGAGGAGCGCCACGAGCCGCGCCTGGTCGCGCGTCGTGATCGAAGCCGCACCCTTCGCGACGAAGCGAGTCCCATAGCAGGAGCCCAGCAGGTTCGGCGAGAGCACCGCAAAGCGATCGGTGTCGATGGCCTTGCCCGGACCGATGACCTCCGGGTACCAGCCCGCGAGGTCGCCGGGCGCGCCGGTGAGCGAGTGCAGCACGAGGACGACGTTGTCGCGCCGCGGCGAGAGCGTGCCGAGGAGCGCCCAGCCCTGCTCCACGTTCGTGAGCGTCTCGCCGGACTCGAGCGTGAACCGCCCCACGCGCTGGAGGCCCAGCGTGGGACTGGGAAGGTCTCCCCCGCTCACGATCGCTCTCCAACCCTGAGCCGTTCGGGAGAGCCGGCGACGATGCGCGTTCCGAAGCCCGAGCCCGTGAGCGGGGCCCGGAACGAGTAGACGTGGAGCGGAACCTCGTGGAGCGCGGCGTAGCGGGCCGCCGCGACGTGCATCACCTGGGCGCCGCGCTCGGCGAGCTCCACGAGCTCGTCGTGCGTGAGCTCGTCGAAGGGGCGCGCGGTTTCGTCGACGTTGGGGTCTCTGTCGTACACGGCGTCGACGTCGGTCACGATGTCGCACGACGCGCCGAGCGCCGCGGCGAGCGCGACGGCCGAGGTGTCCGAGCCGCCCCGCCCGAGCGTGATCGTCTCGCCGTCGCGGCGGGTGGCCTGAAAGCCGCTCACCACCGGGACGACGCCACGATCGAGCAGCGAGAGCAGCCGCTGCGGCGCGACGCTCGTGACGCGCCCCTGCGAGAAGCGGCCTTCGGCCTCGATTCCGGCCTCTCCGCCCCTCAGGCTGCGGGCCGGCACCTGCAGCGCCTCGAGCGTCGCGGCGAGGAGCGCGGCCGAGAGGTCCTCCCCCGTCGCGAGCGCGCGGTCGGCCTCGCGGCCCGAGGGCTCGTGCCCCGCGAGCCGCCACAGATCCTCGAGGATGTGATCGGTCGTGTGTCCGCGCGCGCTCACGACCACCACGACCCGGCGGCCCGCCTCGCGAACCGCCTTCACCCTCTGGGCGGCGGCGACCTGGCGCGCCGGGCTCTCGAGGGACGTTCCCCCGAATTTCAGAACGAGCGTGTCGGCCGCGCCGCTCATCGCGCCGCTCCCGCCGCAAGAGCCTCGTCGAGATCGTCCAGCAGATCGCGGACGTCCTCGATTCCCACCGAGAGCCGCACGAGGTCCGGACCCACGCCGGCCGTGAGGCGCTCCTCCTCGGTGAGCTGCTCGTGGGTGGTGGACCACGGGTGGATGACGAGGCTCTTGGCGTCGCCGACGTTGGCGACCAGGGAGAAGAGCCGGAGCGCGGCGATCGTCTTCTTCGCGGCCGCCTCGCCGCCCTTCACGCCGAACGTGAGCACGCCGCCGAACCCGCCCTCGAGGTACTTCTTCGCGGTGGCGTGCGTGGGGTGCGATTCGAGACCCGGGTAGCGCACCCAGGCGACGTGCGGGTGCTTCTCGAGGAACCGCGCGACCGTCAGCGCGTTCGCCACGTGCCGCTCGATGCGCAGGTGCAGCGTCTCGAGGCCCTGGAGGAAGAGGAACGAGTTGAACGGCGAGAGCGTCGCGCCGAAGTCGCGCAGCAGGTTGACGCGCAGGCGTACGGCGAACGCGAGGTTGCCGAACGCCTCGGCGAACTTCAGCCCGTGGTACGCGGGCTCGGGCTCGGTGTAGAAGCTCGCGAAGCGCGGCGAGGCGGCCCAGTCGAAGCGTCCGCTGTCCACCACGACCCCACCGATCGCCGTGCCGTGCCCACCGATCCACTTCGTGGCGCTGTGGAGCACGAGGTCGGCTCCGTGCTCGATGGGCCGCACGAGGAACGGCGTGCCGAACGTGTTGTCGACGACGAGCGGAACGCCCGCGGCGTGGGCCACGTCGGCCAGGGCGCGGAAGTCGGGCACGTCGAGCTTGGGGTTGCCGATCGTCTCGACGTACACGGCCTTCGTCGTCTCGTCGATCGCGGCGGCGACCTTTCGCGGGTCGTTGGCATCCACGAAGCGCGTCCGGATGCCGAGGCGCGGCAGCGAGTGCGAGAAGAGCGTCACGGTGCCGCCGTAGATGGCGTTCGACGACACGATGGAGTCGCCGGCCTTCGCGAGGTTCAGGATCGTCAGCGTCTCGGCGGCCTGCCCGCTCGCCGTGGCCACGGCCGCGACGCCGCCCTCCAGCTCCGCGATGCGCTTCTCGAAGACGTCGGTCGTGGGGTTCATGAGGCGCGTGTAGATGTTTCCGAACTCGCGGAGGCCGAAGAGGTTCGCCGCGTGCTCGGGGCCGTTGAACACGTACGAGGTCGTGGCGTAGATCGGAACCGCGCGGGAGTTCGTCGCCGGATCGGCCTTCTCCTGCGCGGAGTGGACGGCGCGGGTGCCGGGCCGGAGGGTCCTGGGAGTCACGGGGGTCGTCGGGGTCGTGGTCTCGGTCGTCGTCGACATGGTTCTTCTCTTTCTCCCCGTCCACTGTGGGCGCGGGGACGTGATGTCTGTGTCTGTCGTGGCCGAAGGCTCGCGCCTGGCGGGACTGTGAACAGTCCTGCCCGGGAACGGCCCAAAAACAAAAACGGCCCCCGCATCTCGCGAGGGCCGTTTCGATCTGCCGGTCCGGGGCGTGAGCCCTGTCCGGCCTCGAGTACGCGTCGGTTAGGTGCGGGGAACCTCGACGCGCCGGCCCTCTGGCATACACATAATCTGCATCATGCGCATGCGACAGCTCACGCTAATCGAGATCGAAATCGATTTCGCGCGAGAGGTGCTGAGGGAGGGCGCGTTCACCACTGGCCGTGAAAGGTAGGGCACTGCGTTCGCGCTGTCAACAGAAAAGCCGATCTCACGGCCACAGCTTCTCGTTACCCACGTGCCAGTCGCGCGTGACGTCCAGCCAGAACGCCAGCCCCGCGTGCTTTCCGAACGCGGCGTACGTCTTCTCGACCCGCGCGTCCTTCTGGGGACGCCCCTTGAACCTCAGCTCCGCGACCTTCTTGCGCGACCAGGAGTCGAGGCCCAGCTTGGCGTGCCGTCCGAGAAGGCGTCCCAGGGTCTGGGCCGCGTACGGGCCGAAGCCCGGCTGCGCGAGGATCTCCTTCTCGACGTCCGCGTCCGGCCGGTCCGGATCCTCCCAGCGCGAGAGGTCGAGGCGTCCCGAGGCGACGTTCTCGGCGAACCGCGCGAGGTACGGCGCCCGGTAGCCGAGCTTCATCTCTTCCTTGAGGCG
>JAEUQS010000096.1 GCA_016789625.1 Acidobacteriota bacterium
CGGAGGCTATGGCCGCGACGTGGACGTCGTGGCGCGCATCCACGCCCACGCCGTGAGGGCCGGCCGGGAGGCCTACGCGGCCGCCTACGCGACCGAGCGCTTCTTCAGCCAGACGAGGAAGTCGGACGCCGAGAGCGCTCCCGCGCTCTGACCCTCGGGCTGGGCGAGGAGCACCTCCACCGGCTTGTCGTCCCCGCAGTAGACGATGACCGAGCGCTCGGTCAGCTCGACCATGCCGGGAAACGTGTCGTGCCCGCCGAATCCGCCGATCCCGAGCCTCCAGAGGATGGTGCGCGGCCCGAACACGTCGGTGACGGCACCCGGCCCGGGAAGCGTCGACGCCGCGACGAGGTCGTGGACCTCCTGCGCCGAACGCATCCAGTCGATGAGCGGTTGATTGGGTTTTTGCGGTGCTGCGGCCATGGCTGAGGGCGACGCCCAGCCCTTGAGCCTACCGCGACCTCACCTCGGACGGAAGACCACCCCTCCGGAGGATTCCCAGCGGCGGATCGGGCTCAGGAGTCCGGCCTCCGGCCGGCCCGTTGCGACCCGGAAGCGGCAGGCGCCGCGCCAGTAGTCGTAGGGCGTGCCCCGTTTGGCGTGCACGGCGACGTCGAGCAGGTACGTTCCCTCTCCGAGCCGGAGCCCCGAGAGGGCCACGCGGACCCGGGCCGGGGCCTCGAACGACTCGCCCGCGAGCTCGTCGACGTCGGTGTTCGAGCCGTGGAGGCAGACGTCCTCGGTCGTGAAGAGACCGACGCCGAACACGAAATCGGTGAGCTTCCTTCGCGGATGGGCCTCGATCTCGACGACGAGCGTCTCGCCGGTGCGGAAGGCATAGCGCTCCTCCCCGCTCTCGGCCAGCAGGCGGCAGGCGGTGATGACGACGGAGCCGTCGCCCCAGCGCCGCGGCTTCTCGGCGGGGGGGGCGGCCTCGTCCTTCGGAGCCTCGGGGGATGGCTCGGGCCCGGACGCGGGCTCGGGGACGGGCTCCGCCGCCTTCTCGAGCGCCTGGAGCACCACCTGATCCTCCGTGTGAACCGCCTGGAGCCTGTGCCCTTCCTCCTCGGCCACGTCGAGCCGGTAGAGGGCCAGCATCTCGCGGGGGTCCCCGAGGCCGCGCACCTTGCCGTCCTTCAGGTAGAGCACGCGGTCGCAGAGGTCTTCCACGAGAGACAGCGCGTGCGAGACGAAGAAGATCGTCCGGCCGCGGGCCGACAGCTCGCGGATCGTGTCGAGGCAGCGGTTCGCGAACGCCTCGTCGCCCACGGCCAGCACCTCGTCGACGACGAGGATCTCGGGGTCCACGTGGATCGCCACCGCGAAGCCCAGCCGCACGTACATGCCCGAGGAGTACGTCTTCACCGGCTCGTCGATGAACTTCTCGAGGCCCGAGAACTCGATGATCGACGGCATCTTCGTCTCGATCTCGGCGCGGGTGAGGCCGAGCATGACGCCGTTGATCACGACGTTCTCGCGGCCCGTGATCTCCGGGTGGAAGCCCGCGCCCAGCTCGATGAGCGCGGAGACCCGGCCGTGCACGCCGATCGATCCGGAGGACGGCCGGAAGATCCCGGCCACGAGCTTGAGGAGCGTGGACTTGCCGCAGCCGTTCGGCCCGATGACGCCGAACGTCTCCCCGCGCTTCACCTCGAACGACACGTCGTGGAGAGCCTCGACGGTCTCCTTCGGCGCCAGCCCGAAGCCTCGCCCGAGCAGCGCGGACTTGAGCGTGCCGAAGGCGCGCGTGCGCCCGAAGCGCCGGTAGCTCTTGAAGACGCGGTCCGCCGTGACGGCCGCGCTCAGACGGCCTCCGGCAGCGTGTCGCGCACGCGGTCGAAGAACGTCGCCCCGAGAAGGAAGGCGACCGACGAGATCGCAGCGAGCTTGACCCACGCGAGGAGCGGCAGGAAGCGCCCGAAGAAGAACGCGTCCCTCCAGGCCGTGAAGAGGATCGCGAGCGGGTTCCACGCGAGGAGGCTCGCGAGCGCGTCGGGCTTCACCGTGGAAAGGTCGTAGAGGATCGGCGTCGCGAAGAACAGCATCGCGAGGGCCGTGCCGAGAAGGTCCTTCACGTCGCGAAAGTGGACCGTGAGCGCGGAGAGGAAGTAGCCCAGCCCGAGCAGCAGGATCCCCTGGAAGAGGAGCAGGAACGGAGCCTGCACGAGCGCGAGCGTGAGCGTCACCTTCGCCCCGAAGACTCCGAACGTGCCCAGGACGAGCGCGCCGAGGAGGACGGGCAGCGCCAGCAGGAAGTGGACGCCCTGCGCCAGCACCGACACGGTGGGGAGCACCTCGGCCGGGAAGAGGACCTTCTTGAGGAGCGCGCCGTTCGAGAGGAGCGAGTCGGCCGAGTCGGTGAGCGAGGCCGAGAAGAAGTTCCACGGGAGGAGGCCGCTGAAGAGGAACAGCGCGTACGGGCTCGTGGCCGCGGCGCGGCTGGGCATGAGCACCTGGAAGACGAGCGTGTACACCCCGAGCATGAGGAGCGGGTTGAGGAGCGACCACAGGAAGCCCAGCGCGCTCCCCCGGTATCGCGCCGAGAGCTCGCGCCCCACGAGAACCCGCACGAGGGCCCGGTGCTTGTAGAGGAGCGTGAGCGTCGGCATCCCGGACCCGCGATCATACGTAGGGAGAACGTGGGAGCGAACGTCGCCGTCGAGGGAGTTTCCAGGGGCTACGGCGCGGGCGCGTCGCGCGTCGTCGCGCTCGAGGACGTTTCCTTCACGCTGGCCCCCGGCTCGTTCACCGCGCTGCTGGGTCCCTCGGGCTGCGGAAAGTCCACGCTCCTGCATCTCCTCGGAGCGCTCGACCGGCCCGACGCGGGACGGGTGCTCGTGGCGGGAAGGGACCTCGCGCGGTTCTCCCCGGGCGAGGAGGACCTCTACCGCCGCCGCACCGTCGCGACGGTCTTCCAGTTCTTCAACCTCCTGCCCACGATGAACGCCCTCGAGAACGTGCGCCTCCCGCTCCTCCTCGACGGCGCCTCCGTGGCGAAGGCCGACGCCCGCGCGAAGGAGGCTCTCCTCGAGGTCGGCCTCGAGGGGCGCGAGCGTTCGTTTCCCTACGAGCTCTCGGGCGGGCAGATGCAGCGCGTCGCCATCGCGCGCGCTCTCTCGGGCTCGCCGGAGCTGCTCCTCGCCGACGAGCCCACCGGCAACCTCGACTCGAAAACGGGCGGGCAGGTGCTCGAGCTCGTCGCGCGGCTCCACCGCGAGCGCGGCCTCACGGTCGTCATGGCGACGCACGCGGCCGAGGCGGCCGCGGTCGCGACCTCGGTGCTCCGCCTGCGCGACGGGCGCCTCGAGCCACGAGCCTCGTGAGCGTCCGCCATCTTTCACTTCCCCTCGCGGTCCGCCCCGCGCGGCGCGACCGGCTGCGCTTTCTGCTCACGCTGTTCGGCGTCGCCGTGGGCGTCGCCACGATCACGGCCATCGCGCTCGCCAACGGCTCGGTGCTGGCGTCGTTTTCGGCGAGCGTGGACGCCGTCGCGGGGAAGGCCTCGTACACGGTGTCGAGCGACGCGGGGAGCCTGCCCGAGGAGACCCTGAACCGTCTCGCGTGGCTGCGTGGAATCGGCGGCGCGGCGGTTCCCGCGATCCTCGACACGGCCCTCACGAAGGACACGGGCGACGTGGTCGAGGTGCTGGGGATCGATCCGCTCTCGGAGGCGCTCGTCCGCGAGCACGCCGTCTCGCAGTCGAAGGAGGTGCGGAGGGCGGGCGCCGCGGATCTCTCGCGGCTGGCGCAGCTCCTCGAGCCCGGAACTCTCGTCGTGACCGAGCCGTTCGCGCGGGCGCACGGACTGGCCGTCGGCAGCGAGCTGGGCCTCGTCGCGGGGGCGCGGGACCACGTGCTCCGCGTGGTGGCCGTCGTGGCGTCGCGAGGCGCCGCCGAGTCCTCGGCCGGATCCATCGTCTTCACCGATCTCGCCAACGCCCAGGAGCTCTTCGGAAAGAAGGGCCGGCTGGACCGCATCGACATCGTGTTGCCCGAGGGACTGTCGACCGAAAGCCGCACGCGCCTCGAGGAGGAGATCCGCACGTCGCTTCCGGAAGGTGCGTCCGTGGGCCGGCCGTCGCGCCGCACCGAGACGGTCGAGCGGCTCGTGCGCTCCTTCCGCGTGAACCTCACCGCGCTCGGCCTCATCGCGCTCCTCGTGGGAGCGTTCTTCGTCTACAACACGCTCCTCGTCTCGGTGCTGAGGCGCCGCACCGACATCGGGACCGTACGGGCGCTGGGGGCCAGCGCCCGCGCGGTCTTCGGCGTGTTCCTCCTCGAAGGCGCGCTCCTCGGCGTCCTCGGGAGCGCGCTCGGCCTGGGACTCGGCATCCTCCTCGCGAAGGCCGCGCTCTTCGCGATCGGCGGCACCGCCACGCAGCTCTACGTCCCCACGGCCTCGCCGCGCCTCTTCCTCTCCCCCGTGACGCTCGCTCTGTCGTTCGGCACGGGCGTCGTCGCGTCGATCCTCTCGGCGCTCGCGCCCGCGCTCGAAGCGGCGCGCGTCGCGCCCGCGTCGTCGATGCGGACGGGCTCCCTCGAAACCGCGAAGCGCAGCTCGGCTCCGAGGTTCGCGCTCCTCGCGCTCGGGCTCTTCGCGGCAGCGGCCGTCGCCGCGAGACAGGAGCCCCTGGCCGGTCTCCCGGTGTTCGGGTTCCTGGCGGTCTTCTGCGTCGTCGCGGGGGCCGGCCTCCTTGCGCCCCTCGCCGTCACCGTGGCGGGGCGTCTGCCCCAGCGGCCGCTCGCCCGGCTCTTCGGGCCCGAGGCCCTCATCGCGCAGGCCAGCCTGCAGGGCAGCCTGTCGCGCACGTCGGTCGCGGTCGCCGCGCTCACGCTCGCTCTCTCGATGATGGTGGGCGTCGCGGTGATGGTCGGCTCGTTTCGCGGCACGGTGGTCAGGTGGGTCTCGGACACGCTCCGGGCCGACCTCTTCGTGTCTCCGGCCGGCGGAAAGTCCGGCGCGTCGTTCGGGCGCCTGCCGGACGAGGCCATCGCCCTCGTCGCCGGGGTGCCGGGCATCGCGCACGTGGACCCCTACCTCGCGATCTCCGCGCTCCGGAACGGCGCGCCGTTCACCATCGGCTCGGGCCGCTTCGAGGTCCTCGCCGCGAACGGCACGCTGCCGTTCCTCGACGGCCGCCCGGCCAAAGACGTGCTCCTCGCGGCCCGAGCCGGAGGCGAGGCCGTCGTCTCCGAGCCCTACGCGGTGAAGTTCGGCGTCACGACCGGCGACCTCGTGGAGCTGCCCTCGCCGAAGGGCCCGCAGCGTCTGCGCATCGCGGGCGTCTACTCCGACTACTCGAACGACCGCGGCACGGTGTCGATCGACCGCGACCTCTTCCAGAGCCTGTACGGTCTCACCGGCGCCTCGAGCCTCGCCATCTGGCTGGCCCCCGGCACAGACCCCGACCTCGCGCGGATGCGCGTTCTCGCCGCCGCGAAGGGGCGCTTCGCCCTGCGCGTGCACACCAACGTGAACCTCCGCAAAGAGGTCCTGCGGATCTTCGACCAGACCTTCGCCGTCACCTGGGCGCTCGAGGGCGTCGCCATCGCGGTCGCGCTCCTCGGCGTCTTCCACACGCTCCTCGCGCTCGTCCTCGAGAGGCGGCGCGAGATCGGCCTCCTGCGGGTGCTGGGCACCTCGGTCGAGGGCGTGAAGAAGGCGATCCGGTACGAAGCCGCGGCGCTCGGCATCCTGGGCTCGCTGCTCGGGCTCGCGACCGGCGCCGCGCTCGCGCACCTCCTGATCCACGTGATCAACAAACAGTCGTTCGGCTGGACGATCGCCACCGAGTGGCCCGCGGGCTTTCTCGCGGCCGCGTTCACGGGCGTCCTCCTCGCGACGCTCCTCGCGGCCGAGCGCCCCGCGACTGTGGCCGCGCGCACAGACCCCGCCCGCGCATTGAAGGAAGAATGACGCCATGAAGACGTACGCCGGGCTCGCCCTCGCTCTGATCCTCTCCGCGGAGGCTCTGGCCGAGGGCCGGTTCCGTCCCCTCGACCCGGCGGCGAAGCTCGCGTTCCCGCGCGACCACGGTTCCCACGACGACGCGCGGCTCGAGTGGTGGTACCTCACGGGCCACCTCCTCGCCGAGGACGGCGCCCGCTTCGGCTACCAGCTCACGTTCTTTCGCGTGGGCCTCCTCGACGAGCCCCGGCCGAACGACCCGTCGTCCTTTCGGGCCCGCGACCTCCACCTCGCGCACTTCGCGCTCACGAACCTCGCGGAGGGCACCTTCGAGCACGCCGAGCGGCTGCACCGGACGGGCCCCGCCGCGTCCGCGCGCGAGGAGCGCCTCGCCGTGACGAACGAGGACTGGCGCCTCGAGGAGCTGGGAGGAAAGCTCGTGCTCTTCGCCCGCACGGGACAGGGAGCGACGCTGCGCGAGCTGTCGCTCCTCCTCACACCCGAGAAGCCGTTCGTCCTCCACGGCGAGAACGGGCTCTCGCGAAAGGGCGCGGAGCCCGAGGCGGTGAGCCGCTACGTGAGCTACACGCGCCTCGCCGCC
>JAEUQS010000100.1 GCA_016789625.1 Acidobacteriota bacterium
GCCACCGCCCGGCATCGCGATGAGGTTCGCGCCGTCGCCGTCGCAGTGGATGGTGGTCGAGAGGACGCCGTGGTCCGAGCGCGTGGCGGTGAGCACCGTGGCGCCCGCGCCGTCGCCGAAGAGGACGCACGTCGAGCGGTCGGTGTAGTTCACGTAGCGGGTGAGGAGCTCGGCGCCGATGAGGAGGATGGTCTTCGCCTTGCCCGACTGGATGAGCGCGTCGCCCATGTGGAGGCCGTACAGCCAGCCCGAGCAGGCGGCGTTGAGATCCCAGGCCGCGGCCTTCTTCGCGCCCAGCTTCGACTGCACGATGCAGGCGACGGCGGGAATGGGCTGGTCGGGCGTGCAGGTCGCGACCATCACGGCGTCGAGGTCCTCGACCCCGAGGCCCGCGGCCTCGAGGGCCTGGCGCCCCGCGGCCACGCAGAAGTCCGAGAGGACCTCTCCGTCCTTGGCCTTCCGCCGCTCGCGAATGCCCGTACGCGACGTGATCCACTCGTCGGAGGTCTCCACGAGCTTGCTCAGGTCGTCGTTCGAGAGAATGCCTTCCGGCATGGACCGGCCGGTTCCGGAGATGACGGCGTGCAGCATCAGACTCCTCCCGGGCGGGGCCCGGCGGGCGAGGTCAGGGGCACCGGCGCGAACTGGAGCGCCCGGGCCCTGATCTTTTCGGGAATGCCGTGGCTCGCGAACTCGTGAGCGGCCTTCACGGCGTTGCGCACGGCCTTGGCGTTGGAGCGGCCGTGCCCGATGAGACAGGCGCCGCGCACGCCGAGGAGGGGCGCGCCGCCGTACTCGCTGTAGTCGAGTCGCCTCTTGAACGCGCGGAACGCGTCCTTGGCGAGGAGAAACCCCATCGAGGCCTGGAGGCTCCGGGTGATCTCCTGCTTGAGGGCCTCCTCCACGAGGTGGGCGAGGCTCTCGGAGACCTTCAGGATGACGTTTCCGGTGAAGCCGTCGGTGACGATCACGTCCACCGCGCCACCGTACACGTCCCGGCCCTCGACGTTGCCGATGAAGTTGAGCCCGGAGTCCTTCAGGATCTGGAAGACCTCGCGGGTCGTATCGGTCCCCTTGCCCTCTTCCTCGCCCACGGACATGAGCCCGATGCGCGGCCGCGAGATGCCCATGACCGTCTCGGCGTAGAAGTGCCCCATGAGCGCGAACTCGCGGTAGTGCTCGGGCCGGCAGCTCACGTTGGCGCCCACGTCGAGAAGGAGCCGCTTCTGGCCGAGGCCCGGGAGGATCGTGGAGAGAGCGGGCCGCTCGATCCCCTCGATCACCCCCATGATCATCTTGGCGACGACCATGCCGGCCCCCGTGTGGCCGGCCGTGAACATGCCGTCGGCGCGCCCCTCGCGGACGCACTCGGCGGCGATGCGGATGGAGGCGCGCTTCTTCTTTCGGATGGGGGTGATGGCGGGCTCGTCGAAGCGGACGACCTCTTCCGCCTCGACGATCTCGATCTTCCTGCCGGTGTAGCCGGTGCGGTGGAGCTCGCTCTCGAGCTCACGCCGCTTGCCCACGAGAAGCGTCGAGAGCCCGAAGTCGACGGCCGCGGCCACGGCGCCCTCGACGTTCACGCGAGGGGCGTGGTCGCCTCCCATCGCGTCGATGGCGATCGTCATGCCATGCAGCTCTCGTCGCTTCTCGCCGCTTCCGGGCCTCAGGGCCTCACGTCGTTACGCTTAGGCCTTCGCGGAACCCGCGCGAACTTCACGGCCACGGTAATAGCCGCAGGCCGGGCACACGCGATGGGGCTCCTTCGACACGCCGCAGTTGGTGCAGCCGGAAAGGGCCTTGGGCTTGAGGAAGTCGTGCGCGCGACGGAGGTCGCGGCGGGTCTTGCTGTGTCGGTGTTTGGGATTCGGCATCGTCGTGGCTCCTGGTTCAGTCGTTCGGCTTGGGCGTGGGATCGGGGACGAGGGCCGCGAGGGCCTTCCAGCGGTCGCTCCCGGCGGGCGCGTCGCACGAGCAGGTGGTGACGTTGCGGTCGGCGCCGCAGGTGGGGCACAGGCCCTTGCAGGTCTGCTTGCAGAGCGGCTTCATGGGAAGGCCGAGCTGCACCTCCTCTTCGATCAGAGGATCGAAGGGGAGGACGAGGTCATCGTAGTAGATGAGATCCAGCTCGTCGCTCGCGAGGCTGGCTTCGTCGTCATCGTCGTCTTCGTCCCGGCCCTTCGCCTTGGCTTTTCCGGCGGCGGGCTTGGCGGGCGCCTTGCCGCGGGCGGCTTCCCGGGCGGCCCGCTCCCTCACGGGGGCGAACGTCCAGGTCACCTCGCCCCCCGACGTGAACGGAACGTCGGCGAGGCAGCGCGAGCAGGTGGCCGTTCCTTCGAGGGTGATCTGCCCTTCGAGAAGAAAGCCTTTGGAGGCCTGCTGGAGCCGACCCACGAACTGCACGGGCGAAATCCGCAGGATCTCCGGCCGCTCGAGGCGTTCGGCAGGAACGTCGAAGACATGAGAAAGATCGACCGGCCCATCGAGGGCTTCTTCGAGATTCAGTTCCATGGACGTGATCTCCCCGCGAGGAGAGCCGCGGAATATAACATGCCGGTTCCGTGAGGATCGCCGTCGACGCCCGCGCGCTGGAAGAGCGCCCCACCGGCACGGGACGCTACCTCATCGGGATCCTGCGGGAGTGGCTGGCGGCGTTTCCGGGCGACCACTTGAGCCTCCTGTCCTGCCGGCCCGTGCACCTCCCCGACGATCTCGGTTCGTGTCCCGGCCTTTCCGTGGCGATCGGCGGCCGCCGGATGCCGGGAACGCTCTGGCTCCAGACGCTCGCGCCCCGGATGGCCCGGCTCGCGGAGGCCGAGGCGTTCTTCGGTCCGCTCGGCGTCCTCCCCCGCCGGCCGGGCCTGCCTTCCGTGGTCACGATCCACGACCTCACGCCCGTGCTGTTCCCCGAATGGCACACGCGCAAGAACCGCCTGGCGTTCGGCCCGTTCCTGCCCGGGACGCTCGCGGCCGCCACGGCCGTCATCGCGGTTTCCCGGGCCACCAGGCGCGACCTCGTGGCGCGCCACCCCGAAGCCGAGCGGAAGACCGTCGTCGTGTGGAACGGGGTCGACGCCGTGCGTCCCCCGCCACTGACGGAGCTGCCGGAGCCGTACGTGCTCTTTCTGGGAACACTCGAGCCTCGCAAGAACGTGGATCGCCTCGTCGCGGCGATGGAGTCCATCTGGGACCGGCGGCCCGATTTCCCCAAGCTCCTGCTCGCTGGCGGCAGTGGCTGGGGCCTCCCGAAATTCGAAGAGCGGCTGCGCGGGTCCCGGCACGCCGCACGGATCGAGAGGCTCGGCTACGTGCCCGCCGGAAACGCCGAGGCCCTCATCGCGGGCGCGCGCGTCCTCGCCTACCCGAGCCTCTACGAGGGCTTCGGCCTGCCGGTGCTCGAGGCCATGGCTCTCGGAACGGTCGTCGTCGGGTCCTCGGCGTCCTCGTTGCCCGAGGTCATCGGCGAGGCCGGTCTCCTGCCCGACCCGACGAGCGTCGCCGACATCGCGGCGGCGATCGAGAAGGCCCAGGACGACGAGGCCTTTCGCGCGGAGGCCCGCGTCCTCGGCCTCGCGCGGGCCGCGACGTTCACGTGGAAGAGGGCAGCCCTGGAGACGCGCGCGGTCTTCGAGCGGGTGCGCAGCCCCGAAGGCGCGGAGCCACGCCGGTACGCCCTGGCGGCGCCATGACGGCCCACATCATCTGGGACGCGCGCAAGGCGCGGGACTTCGGCATCGGCCGCTACGTGACGAGCCTCCTCGCGGCCCTCGCGAGGCGGGGCACGTTCCGCCTCTCGGCGATCGCGTTCCCCGAGGATCGTGAACTCCTACCCGAGTCCGTGGACCTCCTCCCCTGCCGGGCGCCGCACTACTCGCTGCGCGAGGTGATCTCCGTGGGGCGGATCCTCTCGGGAACCCCGCACGATCTGTTTCACGCTCCGCACTACGTGACGCCGGCGGCGCCCTTCGGGGGGCGCCCGATGGTCGTCACCGTGCACGACCTGATGCACCTCTCACGGCCCGAGCATGCGTCTCCGGCGAAGCGCCTCTACGCCCGCACGATGATCGGCCGCGCCCTCGACGGCGCGGCGCGCGTGATCGCCGTCTCGGAGGCGACGCGGGACGAGATCGGGGCCTTCCGCAGCCCGCAGCTCTCGAAAGTCCGGGTCGTGCCGAACGGCGTGGACGATCGGTTTCTGGGCGAGATCCCGGCCGCCGACCGCGAGCGCGTGAGAAAGACCCACGGTCTCGACACTCCCTACGTGCTCTTCCTGGGAAACGACAAGCCCCACAAGAACCTCGCCCGGCTCGTGCAGTCCTTCGAAATGTTGCAGCCGTCGCATCGCCTCGTCCTCGCCGGCGGCGCCACTGCCCGGACCCGCGGTGTCCACGCGCTCGGACGCGTGCCCGAAACCGACCTCCCCGCGCTCCTGGCCGAGGCAACCGCGCTGGCCCTGCCCTCGCTGGCCGAGGGCTTTGGGCTCCCGGTGCTGGAAGCGCAGGCCGCGGGCACGCCCGTGCTCTGCTCCCGGCGCGGCGGGCTGGCCGAGGCCGCGGGCGAGGCGGCCGTCTTCGTCGACCCCGAGAGCGTGGACTCCATCGCCGAGGGTCTGACGCGCCTCCTCGGAGACGCTGCCCTGCGCGGGCGTCTCTCCGCCGAAGGCCGGGCCCATGCCCGGCGGTTCACCTGGGACGCGGCCGCGGAGGCCACCGCCGCCGTGTACGAGGAAGCGCTCGGCGAGACGGCCGAAACGTGAAGGTCGCCCTCGTCCACGATTGGCTCACGGGGACGCGCGGCGGCGAGAAGGTGCTTCTCGAGCTCGTGCGGCTCTTCCCCGGCGCGACGATCTTCACGCTCTTCCACTTTCCGGGCACGGTCCCCGCGGAGATCGAGGCTTGCGAGATCCGCACCACGTTCCTGCAGAAGCTCGTCGCAAGGGAGCGCAACTACCGCACGCTCCTGCCGCTCTTCTTCGCGGGCGCCGAGACGTGGGACTTTCGCGGGTTCGACCTCGTGCTCTCGAGCTCCCACTGCGTGGCGAAGAACGCGCGCGCGCCTCACGGAGCACTTCACGTCTCGTACTGCCACACGCCGGTGCGCTACCTGCACGACCAGTTCGACGAGTACTTCCGCGCGCGGAGCCTTCCCGTGAGGGCCGCGGCCCGGCTCGTGCGCGGCCCGCTGCGGACGATCGACGTCGTCACCTCGGGGCGTGTGGACGCCTTTCTCGCGAATTCCCGCAACGTCGCCGAGCGCATCGCCCGCCTCTACGGCCGCGAGTCCCTCGTCGTGCACCCTCCGGTCGACACGGAGTTCTACACGCCGGCGAGAGAGCCGTTTCCGCGGAGCGGCCTCGTGGTGGTCTCGGCGCTCGCGCCCTACAAGCGCGTCGACGACGCCATCGCGCTCGCGAACGCCAAGGGAGTCCCCCTCACGATCGCGGGCTTCGGCCCCGAAGAGGAGCGCCTCCGAAAGCTCGCGGGCCCGTCCGTGCGCTTTGCGGGCGTGCCCACCGACGCCGAGCTGCGTGAGCTGTACCGAGGTGCCGCGGCCGTGCTCATGCCGGGAGAG